>QNCH01000147.1 GCA_003645745.1 Candidatus Omnitrophota bacterium | reverse complement strand
CATACTCTCTTCATATTGCTTTAATGCTGCATCTAATGATACATCTTCTTTTTCCAGATTTAAAGCAATTTCCTCTAATTGTTTGAGCGCTTGCTCAAATGAAACTTCTTTCATCTCTACACTCCTCCACCCGGCTAATTATACTCAACCGTAATAGGTTTGCAAAATTTAGGCGTTTCCCTGTACTGCATTTTGGAACGTTCTGACTGAGCCAAACCGCAGGCGCAGCTGGCTGCGTTGAGGTTTGGAGAATGAAGAACGTTCCAAAATGCAGTGCAGAGGGACGTCTTAAAATTGCAAATCTATTACGGTTGAGTATATTACGCCTTTATCTAATTTTGTGTTTAAAATATCGCCATTTTTAATTTCCCCAATATTCTTAAGCGCTTTTTGCTCAGCAGAATATGTTATGCTATAGCCGCGCGCAAGGATTGATAGTGGATTAAGCGCGGTTAATCTGCTGGAAATAATTTTAAAATTTTCCTGTTTTATGCGTAAAAGATGTAAAAAATCAGCGCTTAAAGACTTTTCTATTTTTTCTATCTTTTCCTGATTCCTTGTAAAAATCATCTTTGGCCTGCGAAAAACATCACTTTTAAGTATATTTTTAAACTGCTCCTGCTTTATCTTAATTAGATGGCAAAGATTTGATTTTAAAGATTTTTCTAAATTATCCATCTGCTGCTGATACTGCTCTACAATTAAATAAGGCTTACGCAGCGCGTAACTTTGTTTAATCCTTAAAAAACGCATTTGAGCCATTTTAAATTTTTGAAAAATTGTTTCAGTTAAACGCTGCCTGAGATTATCTATTTTAATCACTAACTGCGCTTTTTCCCGCACCACAAGCTCTGCTGCTGCTGAAGGAGTAGGCGCTCTTAAATCCGCGGTAAAATCACAAATTGTAAAATCTATTTCATGCCCAACAGCAGAAATTACCGGTATCTTTGAATTATACACCGCATATGCAACAGGCTCCTCATTAAAAGGCCATAAATCCTCTATACTGCCTCCGCCTCTGCCTACAATAATTACATCCAAATTTTTATATTCATTTAAATCAGCAATTGCCTGGGCAATATCCGCGGCAGCAGACTTTCCCTGCACTAACGCGGAACGCACAACTACCTCAACATTCGCGTACCTACGGTTAATCACATTTAAAATATCCCGTATTGCCGCTCCGGTTGCTGATGTTACCACACCAATTCTTTGCGGCAAAAAAGGAATTTTCCTTTTACGCTTAAGATCAAAAAACCCCTGTTTTTTTAATTTATTTTTAAGCTGTTCAAAAGCAAGCTGTAACGCGCCTTTACCTTTAAGCTCAACCTTTTCAACATAAAGCTGGTATTGTCCATCGCGTTCATAAACACCTATGCGGCCAAATAAAATACAAGACAGCCCATTTTCTAATTTAAATTTTAATTTCGCGTTCGCGCCTCTAAAAAATACACATTTAATCTGAGCATTTTCGTCTTTTAAACTAAAATACATATGGCCTGAGCCAGGTATTCGCAAATTAGAAATTTCACCCTGCACCCACACCTGAGCAAACTCATTTTCTAAAATAAGGCGAACATTTCGATTTAATTCAAAAACTTTATATATATGTTTTTCCTGAAAAAATTCCGGCTGCATCATATTGATAAATCCACCTATCTGTTCCCCGATACATTCCATTTTAAAAATGCCTCAATAAAACTATCTATTTTTCCATCCATTACGCCCTGCACATCGCCTTTTTCCATTTGAGTACGATGGTCTTTTACTAAAGAGTATGGATGCATAACATAAGAACGAATTTGACTGCCCCATTCAATTTTGCGTTTTTGCTGATGCTCTTTTTCAGCATCTTCTCTGCGCTGTTTTAACTCAAGCTCATATAATTTCGATTTCAGCATTTTAATTGCAGTAGCTTTATTTTGTAATTGAGATCTTTCATTCTGACACTGCACAATAATCCCTGTGGGAAGATGCACAATTCTTATTGCAGAATCTGTAGTATTTACTCCCTGCCCGCCAGGCCCGCTTGCCCGGTAAATATCTATTCTGATATCTTCATCACGCAAATCAATGTTAATGTCCTGATCAATTTCCGGAATAACTTCTACTGAAGCAAATGAAGTATGCCTGCGCTTATTTGAATCAAAAGGAGAAATCCGCACCAGCCTATGCACTCCATTTTCACCTTTTAATTTGCCATAAGCAAAATCACCTTTAATTAATACAGTTACGCTTTTAATCCCTGCTCCATCTCCTTGCAAAAAATCTATAGTTTCTATGCCAAAACCATTTTCCTGAGACCAGCGGCTATACATTCTAAAAAGCATTTCTGCCCAATCACAGGACTCTGTGCCTCCAGCTCCAGCATGAATGCTTAAAAAAGCATTCGCACTGTCCTGTTTTCCTGAAAGCAGTAAATTTATTTCCAACTCTTTTAAAATCTTAACAATATCATTACATTCAAGATTAATTTGATGTAAAATTTCCTGGTCAGAATTCTCCGCTAATTCTAATAGCTCACGCACTGCTTTTAAATCATCCTGGACTTTTACAAACGGTTCTGTCTGATTTTTTAAATATTTTAACTCGCGAATAGTTTTATTCGCAAATTCCTGATTGTTCCAAAAATCAGGCTCAGACATTTTTGTTTCTAATGCTTTAACCTGAGAAATTTTAGCTTCAAAGTCAAAGAAACCCCCGTAATTGCGCAAAAATCTTTTCCACTGCTGACAAACGTTCCTGTAATTGTTCTTTCATTATAACCTCCAATCAATGATATTATTTGCTTTTTCCCATAAAAAATAGTAGAATATTTTTCTATTACAAATAAGCCGAAGTGGCGGAATTGGCATACGCGCTACGTTCAGGGCGTAGTGGCTGTAAAGCCTTGTGGGTTCGAATCCCACCTTCGGCACCATCATTTTTTTCTTAAAAATCCAGATTAACAGATAAAAATGAAATTTCTCTGCTTAAAAATATTTCTTTTTTAAGTATTCCTTTAATTACTACCAAATCTTCTTTTTTAATTTCACTAAACTTATGCTCTTTTCCTATCTTATCCATTTTGTCTAAAATTAATGTATTAGAGGAAACCTGCACTTTAATCTGCTTATCTATTGCCGGCGCATAAATCTCAAAAGAATTCCCCATTACCTGCTTTACAATGCCATAAATTTCAAAATCAGGGCTATATCCTGCATTCTGCTGAGAAAAGGCATTAGATTGACAAAAAACGATCAAGGTAATCAGAAATAAATAGATAACTCTATAAAAAAATCTCTGGGTTAATTTTCGAATTTTTCACCATCCCTTTGTTTTTTCCTTTAAATCTCTATATGTTTTATACCACTCTGGCTCCTAATTAGTTATTTAGAGGTTCAGGCAGGCCTAAACCTTACAGGTTCATTTTGCTATCCACAAATTTTATTAAGGAAGCAGTTCTATTATACCCAAATGTAATTGGTTTGTAAAATTTCCCTATGCGCTATCTTGGAACGCCTGCGGATTTGCGAATGAAGAACGTTCCAAGATGCAGTGTGAGGTGGACATTCTGAAATTGCAAACCAATTACATTTAAGAATAACTCTTCTTTTTGCGGTTTGTTAACAATAATTTTTTATTTTTTCCTTCCATCTTTTAACTTATCTTCTAACTTCTTTATTAATCTTGATACTTCTTCTTTTTCTTCCTCATCATCATTCAAGCCTTCAACTATTTTTAATTCTTCAAGTGCTTTTCTTTGATAATCTCTGGTATTATACGCTAAATAACACGTTGCCAGCATTGCATGTGACATATAAATGGTTTCATTATTTTCTCCAAATTGTATTGCCTTTTTAAGCGCAATTTCAGCATTTTTGTAATCTTCTAATCCGATTAAACTAAACCCCTTATTCTGATACAGTTCACTATCATCAGAAAACAGCTTCAATCCGTTTTCTGAGTAAAAAAGCGCGTTTTTAAAATCTTCCTTTTCTAAAAAAAAGAGCCGATAAGCATCTATAAGCTCTAATGTCATTTTTACTTATCTCTATGGCCTTCTGAAAATCCGCAATAGCTTCTTTATCTTTTTCTTGGACAAGTTTTATAAGCCCAGAATTGTAATAATAAAAATCATCTCTCTCTAAAGACAATTCATTCAACAAAGACAGAATAAACTCTCCCAATCCCTGCCCTTCAAGTTCTTTGTTTACTATTTCTATATCTTCAATATTATATTTATTTTTTTTAACAAATGATTCATCCTTTTCAACCTCACTAAAAGCTGGAGAATTATAAACAACATTAGAAATATTAAAACTTCTTTTTTGTTCGTGCCCTTTAGACATGATGGTAATTTCCAATAAGGAAAATGGTTCAGAATTTGCATCTACGGTTAACGTTAAATTGGACGTCTTGTTTTCGCTTTTTTTTTACAAAACT
>QNCH01000146.1 GCA_003645745.1 Candidatus Omnitrophota bacterium | reverse complement strand
GCTGTAGATTGGAACGTTCTGATTGAGTCAAACCGCAGGCGCAGCTTGCTGCGTTGAGGATTTGCGAATGAAGAACGTTTCAAAATGCAGTGCAGGGGAATGTCATAAAATTACAAACCAATTGCGTTTGAGTATAGCATCTATTCCTCCATAAAGCCCCTTATAACCATGATTTTGAAAAATAGCAAAATCTAAATGAGTCTCAACACCAGCTTGCTGAGCTGCCGCGACTAATTGTTTATTATGCTCTTTCAATTCATTGCGCAGGAATGTTCTCTTTTTATCTTCACTTAATTTCTGAAAACTTTGATCGCCTACAAGCTCTTGACGGCGAGTTTGAATCGCAAAATATGTTTGTCCATTAGCTATAACCGGCTTAGACGAGTCGCCATTTTGTACAATTAAATAGCAAGCATATCGGGAAAGAGCGTAATCCTGAATTTTACGCTGGCTTCCAGAACCAAGTCCAACCATTTTTCCCGCTTGGGAAAAATGGTTGTCGCTTATCTGTTTAGAATTTTTGCAAGCCATAACAGCTTTTCGAATAACATGTTTAAATTTGTCCCAGCTACTATAGTCTAAAACTGCCTGTAAATCACGCGCGAACCAAAATTCTTGGCCATCGCTATTTATCTGTTTTATTTCTTCAAATGTCGAATAATGTTTTTTCTCTATTTTATTATCCACGTTTAATTACTCCTTTTATTTTATACCCAACTCCTTAAGATAAACCGCCATTTCTTTATTTATATCTTTAATTCAGACTACTCTTTTATTGTTTTACGAACTTTTTTTCTCTATTTGCTTGACTTTCTTATTTGATATCAACAGTTTCATCTGAGTGATTGCTATTTGGTTTAATTTTCTTAATCTTTCTGATTGAATTTTCTTTTCACTAATAAATAAAGCATTCAAGTTTTCCAAATTAGAAAGACAGATAAGCTGCGCTATATTCGCGTAGTCACGAATATTTCCCTTATTATCTTTATTTTGCGCTCTCCACTGCTTTGCGGTAATTCCAAATAATGCCATATTCAACACATCCGCTTCACTATCATATACATATTGCTGTTGTTTCTTTGTGAGCTTAGAGGGAATTAGATGTTCTTTAATCGCGTCAGTATGTATAACATAGTTAATTTTTGCCAAATTCCTTTTAATATCCCAGCCGAGCACCTTTTTCTCTTCATCCTTTAAGCGCTGAAACTCTTTAATTAAGTAAAGTTTAAATCTTGGCGATACCCATGAAGCGAATTCAAAGGCAATATCTTTGTGAGCATATGTTCCCCCATATCTACCTGCCTTTGCAATGATTCCTATGGAATTTGTTTTCTTTACCCATTGTTTAACTGAAAGAACAAAACGGTTCAATCCAGCTTGATTTTTAATTCCATCGAATTCGGGGGAATTAAAATTAAGATTATAAATTTCTTCCCATATTCCTAAAAATTCAATAGTATTCTTATTGCGCAGCCATTTTTCAATCAAAGCGAGTCCATTTTCAATATTTTTTACCATATCAGTTAAAGAAATATAATCTTCCTGATGCGCTGATAAAATAGTAATTTCCGTACCCTGAACATCTATTTTGGCCATATCAGATCCTTTATTTAATTCCTAATTCCTTAAGATAAATCGCCATTTCTTTGTTTATATCTTTAATCACAGTAATTTCGCCATAATTAAAATGCGATTAATATCAATTATAGGTGTTATTATTTCTCACCACTCAACTCCTCTTCAATCTCTTTAATTGACGGTAGATTAGATTTAAATTTTTTGGGTAATGATTTTGCAAGCCGATACTGCGAAACGCCTAGGGGTTTTTTAATGTCACTCAACGCATATTCTACTACAACTTTATCTTTTGTTTTACAAACAAGAATACCGATTGTAGGCTGATCTAATTTTGTTCTTAATTGACGGTCTACGGCTGTTACGTAAAAATTCAATTTTCCGGCATGTTCCGGTTCAAACTTATCGGTTTTCAACTCTATAACAACATAACAATGCAACCTAACATGGTAGAACAAAAGATCAATAAAAAATTCGCTTTCCCCAACTTCTAAACGAATCTGACGTCCTATATATGAAAACCCCGCGCCTAACTCTAATAAAAATTTTGTTATATGTTTAATAAGAGCATCTTCTAATTCTTTTTCATGATAATCACCAGCTATGCTCAGGAAATCAAAAACATACGGATCTTTTAAGGTTTGTTTAGCAAGGTCAGATTGTGCTTTGGGTAAAATTAGAGCAAAATTATTAATAGACTTACCTTCGCGATTAAATAGCCCACTCTCAATCTGATGGATCAAAACATTGCGGCTCCAATTATGTATGATTGTATTCTGAACATAATACAATGCTTCTTCAACATCTTCACATTTGGTAATAATTGCGATACTATGGCCCCATGGAATTTGAGTAATTTGGTCAACAGCTTGTTGGCTAATTGCCTTATTACTATTGTAAAATAAATGCCATTGCCTTATGTATTTGAGATTGCTTCGCGAAAAGCCTTTCATATCAGGAAATTCCCGCATTAAATCATTACTCAATTGATCAATAAAGCCTGTTCCCCATTTTGCATTCTTTTGTTTTTGCACAATATCAGCTCCCATATCCCAATATAGAAGCAAAAGTTCTGCATTAACCTTAACTACCGCTTTCATTTGAGCTTGCCGGATTTTACTCTTTAACTCCAAAAGCCACTGTTTATACTCTTTATTACTTAACAACGATTTCATGCCATTATCCCTTTACTTTATACCCAACTCCTTCAAATAAACCGCCATTTCTTTCTCTAACTTTTCAAGCTTTGGCTCAAGCTCTGCCAGCTCTTTAAGATTTGCCGATATATCAATTTCTGCTTCTTCCTCAAAGGTATCTACATATCTTGTGATATTAAGATTAAAGTCGTTTTCTTTTATCTCATCAAAATTAACCTTGCGGGAAAACTTATCAATATCTTTTCGATTAACATAGGTATTATAAATCTTTTTGATATTCTCATCAGTTAAAATGTTCTGCGCTTTGCCCGGCTTAAACTCTTTAGACGCTTCAATAAAAAGAACGTCCTTCTTTTTCTCATTAGCTCCGCCCATCTCTCGAGAACGGTCAATAATAAGAATTGCTACCGGAATACCAGTTGTCTGAAACAGTCCGGCAGGTAAACCAATAACTGTGTCAATAACATTTTCTTCCAAAAGCTGCTGCCGAATTTTACCCTCAGCGCCGCTTCTAAACAATACTCCGTGCGGGACAATAACCGCAACGCGGCCTGTTTTAGGCTTTGCCACCTCTATCATATGAGAAACAAACGCGTAATCCCCTTTGTCTTTAGGCGGAACACCTCTAAAAAATCTATTATATCGATCATGTTCAGCATTTTCAGCCCCCCACTTTTTTAAACTAAAAGGTGGATTAGCAATAACAACATCAAATTTCATCAGCTTGTCATTCTCAACTAAAAGAGGATTATTTAAAGTATCTCCCCATTCAAGACGTGCTGAATCCTTACCATGTAAAAACATATTCATTCTTGCAAGCTGATATGTGCTTCCGGTAGATTCTTGGCCATAGAGCGCATAATTCTTAGTTCCTTGTTTCTCTACTTCTTTACCTGCTAATAATAAAAGGCCTCCCGAGCCCATTGCCGGATCACATATGCGATTCCCATCTTTTGGTTGTGCTAGCATGGCAACAAGTGTTGCTACTGTTTTTGTAGTAAAAAACTCACCTGCTTTTTTGCCTGCGTCAGCGCCAAATTTTTCAATCATATACATGTATGAATTGCCGATAATATCTTCATCAGTATCACTTAAATCTATTTTGTGAAAATCGTTGACCAAGTGACGCAACATCTTATTGCGCTGATCCTGACGTCCTAAGACAGCCTCAGAATTGAAATCAACGCTAAAAACACCTTCTAATTTAGTTTTATTGATATCCTCAATTTTATGTAAAACCTTATTAATTTCTTCACCTATATTATCCTGCTCATGAATGCTGTAGATATAATCAAAAGATGTTTTCGGCGGTAAGTAAAAACGATCTACTTTCATTTTCTCAGCGATACGCTTTTCATCATCACTAAATCGTTTCTTATACTTTTCATATTGTTTTTTTGATAAATCGCTAAGATACTTAAAAAACAGCATCGATAAAACATAATCCTTATAAACGCCTCCATCAACTGCTGTACGAGACGAATCAGCTGCTGCCCATAAAACATTATTTAAATCTTCTTGAGTATATTTTTTTGTCATGATTACTCTCCTAATATTTTATTAAACGTACCATTAACAATATTTTTTATAATATCACGCTTTCTTTCTAGTAAATTTATTTGGGTAGAAATATTATAGTAAAGATCTACAAACTTACGCTGGCCTTCCAACGAGATTAAATGTATATTGATATTTTCTATATCTTT
>QNCH01000145.1 GCA_003645745.1 Candidatus Omnitrophota bacterium | reverse complement strand
TTAATCGCAAATGGTTACAAAAAAATAGGGATGATGAAAAAAGGGGAATAATATACTCAAACCTATTACGTTTGAGTATAACCAATGTTGCAGGATTGACAATAGAGTGCTCTGTGATGTCATCCCCGCAATCTTTTAGCGGGAATCTAATTTATATATAATAGGTATTCAGCTATGCTAGATGCCCTACGTGATTTTTGAAACAAGGAAAGAAACAAGGGGATGGGTAAAAAATCGAAAAGTAACCCACAGATTTTGTCAAAGAGCCTAAAGTTTTAATAGGGCATTATTAGCTGTTTTGCACAATATTTGGAGATTTTTTATGGTTAAATATCAACGGCTGGGAGAGTTACTTATAGAGAAAAATCTGATTACCAGCAATCAATTATCAGAGGCCTTAGTTCGTCAGAAAGAGTCTAATTTTAAAATTGGCGAAGAGCTTATTCATAGTGGTGTAGTCACTGAAACGCAGGTTCTCTCAGCCCTGGCAGAATCAATGGGGCTGCCTTTTATTGAGCTTAAATCAGTAGAGATTAGCCAGAGTATTATTGATAAGATTCCTGCCAGGTTTGTAACGCATTATAATTTTATGCCTTTAAACGAACAAAATGGGATACTTAATATCGCGGTTAATGATCCTCTGGATTTATGTATTATAGACGAAGTTAAATTGCTTTTAAAACAACAGATAAAATTTTTTATTGCTACTTCTCTTGAAATAAGTGAGGCAATAAAAAAATATTATGGCGTAGGCGCGAAAACAATGGCGCAGATGATTGATGATTCAGGAGACGGGAGTATTGTCGCGAACGCCGAAGATAGTTTGTCTCAGGTTAAAACCGCGGAAACAGAAGATCCTTCAGTAATAAAATTTGTTAATCAGATTATCCAGCAAGCAATAAAGGAACGCGCTACAGATGTGCATATTGAACCTTATGAAGGCAGGCTCAGACTGCGCTACCGTATAGATGGCGTGCTTTATGACCTTTCAGTCCCTCCTGCAATTCACCATTTTCAGTCCGCGATTATTATTAGAATAAAAATAATGGCGGATTTAGATATCGCGGAAAAACGTTTGCCTCAAGATGGAAGGATAAAAGTTACGGTAAACAAAGAAAATTATGATTTAAGAATTTCTATACTTCCGACAAATTTTGGTGAAAGTGTGGAAATAAGGATACTTTCACGCAAGCAAATTTTTTTCAGTTTAGAAACTTTGGGTTTAGATAAGCATGGGTTCCATGTATTAAATTCTGCGATTAGTCAGCCCTATGGTATAATTTTAGTAACCGGGCCTACAGGAGGCGGAAAAACAACAACCCTTTATTCCTGTTTAAACAAAATAAACTCTCCAGAACGTAAAATAATTACTATAGAGGATCCGATTGAATATCAATTGGAAGGCATAACTCAGATCCAAATTTTGCCTAAGATTAGTTTTACTTTTGCTACAGGGCTGCGTTCAATGCTGCGCCATGACCCTGATATTATGATGGTAGGAGAAATCAGGGACAATGAAACAGCAGAACTGGCGATTCGCACAGCTTTGACTGGACATCTTGTATTTAGTACATTACATACAAATAACGCTCCTGGTGCTGTTGCCAGGCTTGTTGATATGGGGATAGAGCCTTATTTGATTTCTTCCTCCTTAAGTTGTGTTGTTGCCCAGAGGCTTGTAAGGTTAGTTTGTCCGCATTGTAAAGAAAGATATTATCCTCATAATGAAGTGATTAAGGAGTTTGACATCCATCTGGCGAAATCTGATAATGTTAAGTTTTATAAAGGCAGGGGGTGTGAGCTGTGTAAGCATACAGGATATTTAGGGCGTACAGCTATATTTGAAATTTTAAATGTGACAGATAAAATCAAGGAAATGATTTTAGACAGTACCCCCGCAAATAGTATAAAGCAGGAAGCAGTTAACGCGAAAATGAAAACATTGCGGCATTCAGGTTGGGAAAAAATAATTAGCGGAGTGACTACACCTGAGGAAGTAATCAGGGTAACTCAGGAAGATACTGTTACAGCATAATAGAAAATAAAAAAAATGTAGGGACAGGTCGCGACCTGTCCGTTACATAATAAATTTATTTATTACGTTTGGGTATAAGTTGAGGTGATTACAACAAGAATATTTTGTAATTGGTGAGAAGCTGTGAAATACTCACCGTTTTTCGCCTGTTTCACTTTGTGTCTCGTCAAAGAAAAAACGCCAAAGAAGAATAATGGTGTATTATTTCACAGCTTCTGAGTGAAGCGGGGAGTCAATTATAGATTCCCGCTAAAAGATTGCGAGAATCTACTATAAATAGACTCTTGCTTTCGCAGGAGTGACACCCAGTAGCTTGCTGCGGGGAGGTTCATTCAATCCGAAAATTAACCCATATATTGAGGATTTTTCAATGCCTGTATATACATATAAAGCAAAAACAGAACCGAATGTATTTAAAACAGGGAACATAGAAGCTGAAAGTGAGAGGGCGGCTGTAGCTAAATTAATGCATTTAAAATATCATCCTGTTCAGATATCCCTGCATTCTGAACAAACTGCGCGTAAATTTAAGTTTTTAGAAAGAATTAGCAGCAAAGAAATATATGTTTTTTTAAGGCAGTTATCGAATTTAATCTCTGCTGGTTTGCCATTAATCAGGGCATTAGATAATATTAGCAGCCAGACCAGTAATAGAAAATTACATTATGTAGTTTCAGATTTACAAGAAAGTATTCAGAAGGGTAAAACTTTTTCCCAGGCAATGCTTGAGCATAAAAATCTTTTTAGCTCTCTTGAGATAAATATGGTTGAATCCGCTGAAGAAAGCGGGACATTGCCAAAGGTTGCTAACAAGATTGCGGATTTAAAAGAAAAAAATATTGAATTTACAAATAAAATTAGATCCGCGACAGCATATCCTGTATTATTATTAGCAGTTGGCACTTTAACTTTATTTATGTTGACCAGCTTTGTATTGCCTAAATTTGTTGCTTTATTTGAAGATTTAGGACAGCAGCTTCCTTTGCTTACACAACTATTAATTAATGTAAGCCTTTTCTTTGAGGAATTTTGGCTGCTAATAATCATTTTTTTCTCAATTGGTGTTTTATCTTTGTTAGGTTATATAAAATCATCTGCAGGAAAATTGTGGTTTGACAGGTTAAAACTTAAAATTTTATTTTTGAAGAATATAACAATTAAAGTTCAGACAGCTACTTTTTCGCGTACATTAGCAAGCCTTATTGAGAATGGTATTCCTATACTGAATGCTTTGAATGTAGTTAGTGAAATTGTTACGAATAAAGCATTTTCCTTACAACTTAAAAATATTCATTCAAAAGTGGCGCAAGGTGAAAGTTTAAGCGAAGCATTAAAAGAGTGCCAATTTTTTGAAAGAAACACCATAGATTTAATTTCTGTAGGAGAAGACAGTGGAAATCTTGATGTAATGTTGGGGCGTATTGCTAAGATGAATGAAACTGAGTCAGCTCAAAAAATAGAATCTTTGGTATTAATGCTTGAGCCTGCTTTAATCTTGACTATGGGGGGAATTATTGCTTTAATTGTGGTAGCTATTTTGCTGCCAATATTTGAAATGAATTTTTTAATTCAGTAAACAGAAAGGATTATAATGAAGCTTAAACCTATTACATTTGAATATAAAGCATTTACATTAATAGAATTAATGCTTGTTGTGGTTATTATCGGAACACTAGCTGCTCTGGTTGTGCCGAGGTTTACCGGCAGGGCAGAACAAGCTAGAACTACTGCTGCAAAAGCTGATATTTTGTCTAATATTCCTTTAGCTCTTGATTTGTTTGAATTAGACAATGGCAATTACCCAACAACAGAGCAAGGGTTATCAGCTTTAATTACCAAGCCTACCATCCCTCCTTTGCCGAATAATTGGAATGGGCCTTATTTTAAGAGAAAGCCTGTTGACCCGTGGGGGAATTCCTATATTTATGTAAGCCCTGGCACTTATAATAAAGAAGATTATGATTTGTCTTCAAGCGGAAAAGACGGTGTAGAAGGCGGTAAAGATGATGTTACTAATTGGCAGGATTAAAAAACCAGTAAAGAGAACTGAACCTGCTGTTTTTCCTGCAAATGCTTTTACTTTAATAGAACTTTTAACTGTAATTATAATTATTTCAGTGCTAATGTTTTTAAGTGTTCCAAGATTGTCAACAACAGCGCATAGTTTTTATTTTAGAAATAAAGCTAAGAGGTTAGAAGTATTGTTTAGGTATTTAAAACAGGTTTCTATGCTTGAAAACAGAATATATAAATTTAGGTTGAACCAGAAAAAAGATAAATATGAAGTTTACCATCAAGATGAAACTGAATATTCAGGATATAATAAGAAAATTGAGTCTATTTTAAAACAGGAAAAATTAGACGAAAAGTTTAATTTTAAGATTAACGGAGAAAGCGAGATATTA
>QNCH01000144.1 GCA_003645745.1 Candidatus Omnitrophota bacterium | reverse complement strand
TCCCAATTTTTGTCATTCCCGCAATGCTTTTAGCGGGAATCCATAACAGAAACTCCGCTTTAGTCAGAAGCTGTGAAATAATAGCCCATTATATTTTTTCGTATTTTTTCTCTGACGTGGAAGAGAAATGAACGAGCGAAAAATGGTGATTATTTCACAGCTTCTGACTGATTACACAAATATGCAAAAAATTCTTGACACAAAATTATACAAGTGATAAAATATTAGCACTCTGGTTAATAGAGTGCTAATTGGGAGTGGGGTAAATTATGACAATAGATGCAGGAATAAGAAGAAACAGAGTATTAAAACTTATTATTAATACTTACATAACTTCAGGTAATCCTGTGAGTTCGCGTACAATATGCGCGCATTCTATGTTAGGTTTATGCCCTGCTTCAATCCGTAATATTATGGCTGACCTTGAAGAGCAGGACTTAATTACTCACCTGCATACCTCAGCCGGAAGGATACCTACAGATAAAGGGTATCGTTTTTATGTGGATAACTTTTTGTCTAATGTACAGCTTAGTGTGCAGGATCAATTAGAAATAGCAGATGAATACATTAAGAAGCAGTTAGTTTTAGAAGAAATAATTGCTAAAACTTCACAAATTCTTTCTGATTTTACTCATTGCGCGGGAGTAATTTCTTTGCCGCTAATCAAGAGAGGTTGTTTTAAGGTAATACGGTTTATTGATTTAGGGACAAAGAAAGTTTGTATTACTTTAATTACTGATTTAGGAATTACTAAAAGTTTAGTTGTGTGTATGGATATTGAAGTAAGCGGGGAAGTTTTGAAAAAGGTGGAGAATTTTATGAATTCTCAGCTTAAAGATGTACCTTTAGTACAGATAAAAACAAAACTGCGTAAAATGATGATTGGCGAAACTCATTCTCTTTTTTATATTTTTAAGCAGGCTCTGGAGTTAATTGATTTAAGCGCTTTGGTTAAACGTGATTTGCAGGTTTATTTTGAAGGTATAAGTAATATCCTGAGTTTTTCTGAATTTACAAATTCTGAAATGATGTGTGAATTTGTAAAAATTATGGATGAAAAAAGTGATTTTATAAAATTAATGCAGGATGTTATTGATAATGATCAGGCGGGTACTACAAAGGTGAAAGTTCTTATTGGCAATGAAAAGCCTGAAGAGATTATGGAGGACTGCACGGTTATTTTAAGCACATATAAAGTTAATTCGCGCTGCATTGGCGCGTTAGGTGTTATCGGCCCAAGGCGGATGAATTATGCTAGGTCTATTGCGACTGTAGAGTATGTTGCAGATCATTTAAGCGATTTATTAGATAAGTTTAGTTTTTAATATATACTCAAACGTAATAGGTTTGCAAAATTTAGGCGTTTCCCTGTACTGTAGATTGGAATGTTCTGATTTAAGACAAATTGCAGGCGCAGCTTGTTGCGTTGAGGGTTGGCGATAGAAGAACGTTTCAAGATGTGGTGTAGGGAAACGTTATAAAATTGCAAATCTATTACGTTTGAGTCTAACAGAAAGAAGGTTTACAAACTGATGAGTAAAACTGTAGATAATAAACAGGATCAGCAACATTCTAAAGAAACAGAACACACCGAGCAGGAAATGGTAAATATTAGTTTAGAAGAGTATGAGGCCTTAAAGAATAAGGAGATTCAAGTTACGGGAAATCTTATGCGTATGCAGGCTGATTTTGATAATTCGCGTAAAAGGATGGAACGGGATCGGGTTATGTTTTTAAAATTTGCTAATGAAGAAATTATCGCAGAGCTTATTCCTTTTATTGATGATTTTCAACGCGCGTTTTCTGCTGCAGATAAGACAAAAGATTTTGATTTGCTGCATAAAGGTGTGGAAATGATTTTAAATCATCTTATGGAATTTTTAAAACATAAGGGGGTAACAGCTATTGAAGCTCTTGGTAATAATTTTGACCCAAACTATCATGAGGCTATGCTTCAAATAGAAACAGATCAATACCCTGAAAATACTGTTGTAGAGGAATTGGAAAAAGGCTATCTTTTAAATAATAAAATTTTGCGTACAGCAAAGGTAAAGGTTGCTAAAAGTATCACTGTGCAGCCGGACTGTTCTAATCAGCAAAATGAAGAGGATATAAAATAAATTAAATTAATTTATTAACTTAGGAGGGAAGGTAGAAATGGCAAAAGTAATTGGAATTGACCTGGGAACATCTAATTCAGCGGCTGCAGTCCTTGAAGGAGGCAGGCCGGTAATCATTCCTTCAGCAGAAGGCACAACTGTTGGCGGAGGAAAAGCATTTCCTTCATATGTGGCATTTACTAAAGATGGACAGCGTTTAGTTGGCGAGCCTGCCCGGCGCCAGGCAGCAATTAATGCAAAAGGCACTATTATGGCTGCAAAAAGAAAAATGGGTATGGATTATCATTTTGAAGCTCACGGCAAGAAGTTTACGCCGCAGCAGATTTCAGCATTTATTTTGCAAAAGGTTAAGCAGGACGCGGAAGCATATTTAGGCGATAAAGTAGAAGAAGCCGTAATTACCTGCCCCGCGTATTTTGATGATAATCAGCGAACAGCAACTATAGACGCAGGAGAGATTGCAGGTTTAAAAGTTTTAAGAATTATTAATGAACCTACTGCTGCTTGTTTAGCTTATGGTTTGGAAAAAACGCATAAAGAGCAAAAAATAATGGTTTTTGATTTAGGCGGCGGTACATTAGATGTTACAGTTATGGAAATGGCAGAAGGCGTGTTTGAAGTTAAGTCCACGCATGGTGATACTCAGCTTGGCGGCACAGATATGGATAATGTAGTGCTTGATTATATCGCTGAACAATTTAAAAAAGAAAGCGGCATTGATTTACGTAATGATAAAATGGCTATGCAAAGGCTGCGTGAAGCTGCGGAAAAAGCAAAAATTGAGCTTTCCAGCACCTTGACTACAGATGTTAATTTACCGTTTATTACTGCTGACAGCTCAGGGCCTAAGCATTTAACATTAAATATTGGCCGTGCTAAACTTGAAGAATTGGTTAATCCTATTGTAGAGCGCTGTCATGCTCCTATAGAAGCAGCAATTAATGACGCGAAGCTCAAACCTGATGATATTGACAAAATAATTATGGTTGGCGGCCCAACGCGTATGCCTGTTGTTCAAAAATTTCTGGAAGATGTTGTTGGCAAAAAAATTGAACGCGGTGTTGATCCTATGGAATGTGTGGCAATGGGAGCTGCGATTCAGGCTGGGATTATTAAAGGCGATGTTAAGGATGTTTTACTTTTAGATGTTACTCCGCTTTCTTTAGGGATTGAAACTTTAGGGAGTATTTGTACACCTTTAATTGAGCGCAATACAACTATCCCAACTAAAAAGAGCCAGATATTTTCTACAGCAGCGGATAATCAGACTGCGGTCACAATCAGAGTTTTGCAGGGTGAAAGAAAAATGGCTAATGATAATGTGGAACTTGGCCGTTTTGATTTAATTGGAATCCCTGCTGCACCGCGCGGTATTCCGCAGATTGAAGTAGCTTTTGATATTGATTCTAACGGTATCGTGCATGTTTCAGCAAAGGATTTGGGTACAGGCAAGGAGCAATCAATTAAGATTACCGCGCCAAAGAAGCTTTCTAAAGAGGAAATTGAAAAAATGGTTAATGATGCAAAAAAATTTGCTGCTGAAGATGAAAAAAGGAAAGAGGAAGTTGAAAACCGTAATCAGGCAGAGACTCTTGTTTACAGCACAGAGAAATCACTTAAAGATTTTGGCGATAAAGTAAGCGCTCAGGATAAGCAGAATATTGAAAGCAAAGCCGCGCAGTTAAAAGAAGATTTAAAAGGCAGCGATATTGAGAAAATCAAAAAATCTTCGCAAGAGTTGTCTGAAGCTGCGCATAAATTGGCTGAAGAGGTATATAAGGCTCAGGCTGCGGCTCAGCAGTCTGCTGGCGCTGGAGCATCCGCACAGCAAACTTCCGGCACGCAGCAGAAAACACAGGAAGAACCACCGCAGGATTCTCAAACAACGAAAAATGATGATGTAGTTGATGCTGAATATAAAGTTGAAGATGAAGATAAAAAGAAGTGATTATATATTTAACGTTTGAGTATATATATCTGCGTAGCATGATTTTAACAAAAAGGAAAATATGACGAAACGTGATTATTATGAAATTTTAGGAGTAGCTAAAGATGCTTCAATTGACCAGATAAAAAAGACGTATCGTAAATTGGCAATGAAGTATCATCCTGACCGTGCTGTTCCTGAAAAACGCAAAGAATCAGAGGAAAAATTTAAAGAAATATCTGAAGCTTATGCTGTGCTTTCAGATACAAAGAAACGCTCTCAATATGACCGTTTTGGCCATGCTGGGATTAATAATCAGTATAGCTCTGAGGATATTTTTAGGGGAGCTGATTTTAGTTCAATTGTTGAAGATATGGGCTTTGGCGGCGGTGGCGGTGGCGGAAGCAAAGTTCCACCATG
>QNCH01000143.1 GCA_003645745.1 Candidatus Omnitrophota bacterium | reverse complement strand
TTTGTCCTGATATTTTTTCATCTTTTTTTGATTGCGTGCCTATAATTTTATTAACAGCGCTTTGCTCCATACGCTCTATTGACTCAACACTAACTCCATCTAAAGACAACGATTGACGGATATCATTTTCATTCACAGGAGAACCATATACTATCCCAAGATTCAGCATAGCTTTAGCTGCGTCAATGGTTTCAGGAGAAGGCCTAAAAGAAATAATAATTCCATTTTTCTTTAACCTTTCTTCAATCAAAGCTACTTTCATGGCTTTAACTGTGATCGCTTCACTAATGCTCAGGCCAAGAATAAATATTTCATAGTCTTTTTGAAAAGCTTGCAATAAATTATTTTTTTCATTTTCAGAAAAAGAACGAATCTCAGACAGCTGTTCAAAATCAACTTCACTTGACTCATTCCCTCCCTGAGTACTTTTCTTTTCATCCTTTACCTGAGAATTAGAAATTTTTATATAACAATCATCCAATTCTTTAGCGATATTAGAAATATCAGTATCTATTGACCTTGTTTTCTTAAGAGAATTGTTAAGGCCGCTGATCATATCAACTCCTGTAAACATTAAAGAAATAGTATCAGCCGCTAACGGCATTTTTTGCTCTCTGTAAAAGGAAAGGATAGTTTCCATTTTATGAGCAACCTCACCCATTTCATACACATTAACAATACCAGCAGATCCCTTAATTGTATGCATAATTCGAAATAATTCATTAACAACTTCCAGATTATCTTTTTCTTTCTCAGCTATAAGAAAAAACTCATTCAACCGATCAATATTGCCCTCTATTTCTGTAACAAATTGTTCCAAATATTTTTCATTAATCGTCCTACCCACCGGCGGCTTCGTACTTTCAGGATTGCCTTGTTCTTCAGTCTTTGTTTGTTCAGCAGGTTTTATTTCAGTGCCATTTAAGATATCTTCAATTTTTTTAACATCATCTTTTATTTCAATACCTTCTTCTATGCCGCTCTCTCTTAATTTTCCCAATAATAACGTTAATGTATCAAAAGACGAAAACAACGCGTCTACAATTTCTTCTGTTAATCCCATTGCCTTATCTCTGAGTTTTTGCAGCAAAGTCTCCATTTTATGGGTTAATGTAATAATCTTATTAAAACCAAGAAATGACGCTGTCCCTTTAATAGTATGCGCGGCTCTAAACATACAATTCAAAGCATCCAGAGGTATCTCAGAACCGCTTTTAAATCCTCCCTCAATATCTAACATTTTGTCGTTTAGGTCCTGAAGATACCCATCGCTTTCTGAAAGAAATTCGGAGAATAATTCATCCTGTTCTTCTGACATTTTATTAACTCCCTTTTTTAAGACGGGTTTGATAAATTAACTCGCTACAAAACAACAATCATTTTCCAAACCCTGCACCCCATCCCCTGTCCCCTAGTTTATTGTTTTCTTAATGCTTTCCAGCGATTAATCCTGGTAATAGTTTCCTCAACAATATTTTGTATACATATGAGATCAAAAGGCTTAAGTATAAAATCACTAGCCCCGGCTTCAAGCATTCTCGCGATAATTTCTAACTTCGGATAACCTGTAATAACGATAACCTGCAAAAAAGGATTTATACTCTTTAACTTAAAACATAATTCCGTACCCTGCATTTTTGGCATAGATACATCTGTAATAACCAGGTCAACCTCATAATTTTTTATATATTCTAAAGCCTCTTCACCACTCAATACACTTGTAATAGTTCTGTCTTCTTTTTCCAAAGCCTTTGTCAACATTCCCAACATATGCTTTTCATCATCAACAATAAGTATTTTATTGTTCATAACCCTGCTCCCCCTTTTCTAACAATAGCATCAGCAATATCGCCTATATCTAACTCTATATCAACAGCGCCAAGCGCGTTTGCTACTTTAGGCATACCATAAACAACACAACTATCTTGATTCTGGCCTATAACAAAAGCCCCTTTGTTATGCATATTAAGCAATTGTTTAGCCCCGTCATCTCCCATACCAGTTAGAATGACACCAAGAGCATTATCAGAAAAATTTTCAGCTATTGATTCAAACAAAACATTACACGATGGACAATGGCCTGAGACTCTTTCTTCTCCCTGCACTTTAAGATAATAATCTTTGCCGCGCCTGTAAACTCTCATTTGACTGCCGCCCCTGCCAATATAGCAGTGACTGTCTTCCAATCTGTCTCCATCGGATGCTTCTTTTATAGTAAGTTTTGACAACGTATTTAACCGCTCTGCAAAACTCTTAGTAAAATTTGGAGGCATATGCTGTACCCATACGATAGGTTTTGTTCTAACAGATAAGCCTTTAACAACTTCCACGGCAGCCTGTACTCCTCCCGTGGATGAACCTATAGCAATAATGTCAATTCCAAATTTTTTTAAATTTGGAATTAAATGTCCCCTATTTACTGTATTAGGGTGAGGCGTTAAATGTCTAAATGATTGTTTTAAGCGCTCTTTTCGTACAATAACTTCTATTTTCTGAATTAACTGATTAGCAACTTCATCTAAGGCATGCGCGCCTCTCGTTGGTTTGGCAAGGAAATCCACAGCTCCATACTCAAGAGCCTTAAGTGTCACAGACGCGCCAACTTGAGTTAACGAACTAAACATAAACACAGGCAAAGGGCATTCTGCCATAAGTCGCCGAACAGCTTCTACGCCATTCATTATCGGCATCTCACAATCTAAAATCAAAACATCAGGTTTCCTGCGTTTTACAACCTCAATTGCTTCTTTACCATTTTTGGCTTCAGCTATAACAGCAATTTTATTGCTCTGTTCTAAAACGTCTTTAAGAACCTGGCGTAAAAAAGGAGAATCATCTGCAATTACAACATTAATCACAATTTATCCTATTTCGTTACAAATATTTTAAGTCATAAATATGGATTCCCGCAATCTTTTAGCGGGAATCCATATTACAAAGTCACAGGATTACAATCTAACACAACTTCTTTTTGTATACTCAAACGTAATTGGTTTGTAAAATTTAGGCGTTTTTCTATACCCTATATTGGAACGTTCTAATTGAGCCAAACCGCAGGCGCAACTCGCTGCGTTGAGGTTTGGCGATTGAAGAACGTTTCAAAATGCAGCGTGAGGGGGGGGCATAAAATTGCAAACCAATTACGTTTGAGTATATAGTAATACAAAGCATTTCTTTCTGCCCCCTGTTACCCAGTATCCTGTGTGTTTACTTTTCGATAAATGCTTGAAAATACAGATTCAAACGAACTCTGAACATCATTCAACGTTTCAGATGGGCTGATAAAAAGATACCCTCCTGTTAATAAATTATTTTGTAAGTTATTTATAACCTTTTGTTTTATTTCTTGATCAAAATAAATCAATACATTTCGCAAAAAAATAATATCAAAATCAATTTCCGCGAATATTTCTAAAAGATTGTGCGCTCGAAAATCTATGCTCTCAATAATACTGCTATGAAGTTTAAATTGCTTCCATTTTTTTTGTGTTTGAGCAACTCCATCGCTAAAATACTTTAAAATCAACGCCGCGGACATCTCTTTTAAACTTCTTTCAGGATAAAAGCCTGCTTTAGCATCAGCTAAAACTTTACTATTAACATCTGTGGCAAATATTTTAACTTTCCATTCCTGACGATTTTTAAAAAATTCCCGGCAAGCAATCGCTACTGAATACGGCTCTTCCCCTGTAGAACTTGCTGCTGACCAAATACGAATTTGACGTTTATTTTCTAAACGTTTTTTTTCTATTATTTCAGGAAATATTTTTTCAAACAAATAGTTAAACTGCTTAACATGACGAAAAAAATACGTTTCATTCGTAGTTAAAGCATTAACAAAATACTCCATTTCTTTTATGCCATGATTTTCAAGAACAATGATATACTCGCTAAAGCTATTTAACTTTAATCCTTCAAGCCTGGTGCGAAGACGCGATATAACAAGCGGCTTTTTTGATTCTTTTAAATAAACACCTGTATGTTTATACATAAGCTTTCTTAAAATATCAAATTCTTGTCCACTTATTTTTAACATACAATTTTTCCCTGCCCCCTGTCCCCTGTTTTATCTGATGTTTTAAACCTGTTTACTAATTTTTGCAATGTCTCGATCTGTGAAACCATTTCTTCAGAAGTTGCTGCCAATTGTTCTGATCCTGCGGCATTAGATTCTGTAATTGATGAGTTTTCTTCCATTGCTGCTGCCTGCTCCTGTGTTGCTTCTGATATAGATATTAATTCTTTGGCTACCCGTAAAATTTTTCATACTATCCCCCCCCCATTAATTTCTTTCTAATTTTTATTTTTCAAACAAACTTCCTGAGTATAAACGCCACCATTATTAATATACTCAAACGCAATCGGTTTGAAGATATCAACCAATCCTTAAAGATTCTCCTTCTCCGTCCTTATTTTTTAATTCTTTAATCCTGGACACTGTACCCTGGCCCCTGTTAATATGCTTATCTGCAACACTTTTATCAGGTTCTTTTTCATCTA
>QNCH01000142.1 GCA_003645745.1 Candidatus Omnitrophota bacterium | reverse complement strand
AGTCTGAACAAAATAGTGGGCTGAGTCAACAAAAATCGGCTCAAGGGAGAGCTTCTTCTGGTGTAAAAACAGCTCCAGTTGAGGTGTCAATAATAAAGATTGATTCCCGTAAATTAGACGATTTAATGAATTTTTCAGGGGAATTGGTGATTATAAAAGCTCAGTTTGCCAGGCTTGTTAATTTGTTTAAGAATGAAATTGTACAGCAAAAAAGTAGTATTCAAATAAATGAACATTTTCGTCATTCTATTGACGTGCTGAGTAAAGAAATTGAAACATACAGCAGCTTTGAAAATAAGGCTAAGACAGTTAAGATAAAAAAGATTATTTCTGAATTGAGCGAGCTGGCTAATTTAGCAAACGAGAACATCCTTAAATCAAATATTGTTGAGAATATTCACTCTATAGATGAAACAACCGGCGCTTTAGAAAAGGTTTCTTCCAATATACAAGCAGGTATTATGCAAACAAGAATGGTTCCTGTTGAAGGTGTTTTTACAAGATTTAAGAGAATTGTCAGAGACATTTCAAAAAAGATAGGTAAAGACGTAAACTTAGTGATTGAAGGAGCGGAAACAGAATTAGATAAAAAAATCGTTGATGAATTAGGAGATCCGCTTACTCATATGATCAGGAATGCTGTGGGGCATGGGATGGAAGATAAAGAAGAAAGAGCTAAAACAGGCAAACCCCTTACCGGCTCTGTATTTTTAAGAGCTTCTCATAAAGGAAATAATATTTGTATAGAAATTGGTGACGACGGAAGAGGCGTTGATACAGAAAAACTTGTTGCTTCAGCAATTAGAAAGGGATTGGTTACTCAAGAAGATGCTGACAAAATGAATGAAAAGGAAAAACTCAATATTATGTTTATGCCTGGTTTTAGTACAGCACAAGAAGTGACTGGCCTTTCAGGCCGCGGAGTAGGAATGGATGTTGTTAAAAATATGATTAATTCAGTAAACGGAGTTGTTGATATTAATACTGAGATTGGGAAAGGCACAACATTTGCTTTAAAAATTCCGCTAACATTGGCAATTATTCAATCATTATTAGTTGCTGTTGGTGAGGAAATATATGCGTTTCCATTAGATTCAGTTGTGGAAATCATTAATATTTTTGACCAGGATATTTATTCTATTAATGGTAATCCTATGGTAAAATTGCGCGGGCATGCGTTAAGTTTAATCAGCTTAGAAAGAGCAATAAAAGTTAAAGGTTCTCATAAACAAGGCAATGACGCTAAAAAAGTTGTGATTATTACTGATGGCGAAAACAAGGTTGGTGTTATAGTTGATTGTTTAATAGGCAAAGATGAAATTGTGATTAAGTCTTTTTCCGAACATTTTTCAAATGTTTTAGGATTAACTGGAGCGTCAATATTAGCAGATGGATCTGTGGCGCTTATTTTAGATTCAGCGGCTATTATAAAGGAAGTGAAATGACAAAACATGGTTCATGGTTCAGTGGGCAGGGTTCAGGGGGCAGGGGGCAGCAAGAGACTGTGACCCCTGATAGAAAAGAAATAGCTGTTGGTATGGCAGATATTAAAATAGGCAAAGCGCCTGCTATGATTTCAACGATTTTAGGTTCTTGTATTGCTGTTTGTCTTTATTCTTCAAAGGATAAAACAGGCGGGTTGCTGCATTTGATGATGGCTTCGTCAAAAGGAGCTTCTAAAATAAATAATTTTAAAAAGGCCAAGTATGCGGATACAGGAATTTTAGAACTGCTGGGGCAGTTGAAAAATTTCTATGGGCTAAATCAGCGGAGCCTTGTTGCAAAAATTTTTGGCGGGGCGAAAGTGTTGAAAAATGTTACAGCACCAATAGGAGAGAATAATCAGCAAGCAGTTAAAGAAATATTAAAAGAGAATGGTATTGCTATTTTTGCTTCAAAGTTAGGCGGGGAAAAAGGGTATAGAATTAAATTTGACCTTGAAACCGGAAAAGTAAAATGCCAGATATTCGGACATGAATTTGAGGAGTACTAATTATGGAAAATAAAGATAAAATTAAAATTGACAGAGCTTTAAAATTAATTGCTAAACTTAGTATTGATAAATCTTCTCAGGTACTTTCCAAGATGATTAAATCAGGCGCGAGTATTGAGCTTGAAGATGTGTATATGGCCGATATTTCAAGGGTTACAGAAGAAGTTATGCTTAAAGCGGATAATGAAGTTGTTGGGGCTTTTATTGATTTAGTAGGTGACGCTCCTTTTAAGTTTCTGTTTTACGTAAATACAAAAGACAGCCTTGTGTTAACAGACCTTATGTTAAGAAGAGAAATTGGTTTAACAAAAGAATTCAATTTGTATGCTCAAAGCGCTGTGCAGGAATTAGGCAATATCCTCGCCAGCGCGATATCAAATATTTTTTCAACTGATTTTCAAATATCTATGAAGCCAAAACCGCCTACAGTGATTAATGATTTTGAGAGTATTGTTTTTCAGGAATATGTGATAGATGCGGCATGTGAGCGGAATGAAATTTTAATTATTCAGAGTATTTTTCGCATAGTAAAATTTGATATTCATTGCAGTATGTTTATTATGCCGCTGGGGAAAAGTGAGCAAATTTTACAGTATGTTACTGGTTTTATGTGAAAAACAGGGTTCAGAATACAGGAAAAAAAGGCTGATTTCTAAACCTTGAACCCTGTTAGTCCCCTGAAAAGAGAGGTAAGATATAAGATGAGTAAAAAAATTATAGTTGCTGATGATGCGCCTATTATTAGATTAATGCTTAAAGATATCCTTACTGATGCCGGGTATGAAGTTGTTAAAGAGTGTGAAAACGGCAGGCATGCTTTTGAGAGCTATAAAGAATTAAGGCCGGATCTTGTGACAATGGATATTGTGATGCCTGAGATGGATGGGATACAGGCTCTTGAACAAATTTTGAAATTTGATCAAAATGCTAAAGTTGTTATGGTTACAGCAGTTGACCAGCGGGAGTTTTTGATGAAAGCTATTCGGCTGGGCGCAACTGATTATATTGTAAAGCCATTTGAAAACGATAGAGTGATTTCAGCTGTAAAAAAAGCATTAGGGAAGGAATAATAATAGTGTTGCCGAGAGTTGCTGATAAAATTTTAATAGTTGATGATGACCCTATAAGCCGTAGATTTTTAAAAGAGGTGCTTTTTGCTGTACACCCTGAATATGAATTTTTTTTTGCTTCTAATGGAACAGAAGCGTTTGAAATTATTGACACTACTTTTCCTGATCTAATTCTTTTAGATATTATGATGCCTGGGACTAATGGATTTAGAGTATGTGAGAAACTTAAATCAATTGAAAAAGTTCAAGACATCCCTGTTTTATTAATTACAGGTTTGAGTAAAATAGAAGAAAAAGTTAAAGGATTTAAGGCAGGAGCTGCTGATTATATAACTAAACCTTTAAATCCTGAAGAAACTGTAGCAAGGGTTGAAGCGCATTTAAAAATTAAGCAATATTATGATGAATTAAAACAAGCGAATAAAAAATTAAAAAATATGCAAAGCCGTTTAATTGAAAAAGCTAAAATGGCGGCAATAGGGATTTTTACGTCCGGGGTTGCTCACGAGTTTAGTAATATTTTAACAATGATGAGCGGGTATTCACAACTTGCTTTGCAAACAGAGAAACAGCAGGATTTAAAAGAATCAATGATTATTATCAATGAACTTACTTCGCGTGGTAAAAAAATTGTTGCTGGATTATTAGATTTTTCAAGAGAAAATGAGTATTATGCAAAAAAAGATACAGATATTACACAAATTATCGAAAAATGTTTGTTATTGATGAAAAAGTTATTAAGAGATGAGGGGATTGAAATTCGTAAAGCCTTTGATCCTATTCCTGAGATTAAATGCCATACAAACCAGATGTTACAGGTTTTTGTAAATATAATTAAAAATGCTATTGATGCAATGTCAGGGATGGGAAAAAAAATATTATATATTGAAGTTAAACAATGTGTTGATAATGAGCAGCTCAAGCGATACTGCGGCAGGGAAAAAGTTGATCTTAACCAGAGCTACATTATTATAAAATTTATTGATACTGGCCCGGGTATCCCTGAAAATTTAAAAGAAAGAATTTTTGAGCCTTTTATCACAAATAAAGGTGTGCTAAGCGGAGGCAATGATAATACTCCTGGTACAGGGCTTGGGTTATCAATTGCTTTTGGGGTAATTAAAAGGCATAATGGTTTTATTTTCGCGCAAAGCAAACATGGCCAGGGTGCTGTTTTTACTATAGGGTTGCCTTGTTAATGAGTATATAAATGGGATTATTCTGTAGGGGGCTCTGTTTGTCTGTGTCAGTTATGATTGTTCAAATATAATTAAATCTAGTAGGAATTTCCTTTTTAAGGTGTTTAATTTTAAAGGCTTATAAAAAGGAGTTGAGTCAGGTTGTAACTCTGTAACCTTGTGAGCGTGGTGAGACCTCGGGTGAGTAGTGCAAAATAAGGGGAAAATTTGAAATTTATAATTTGAAATGAGTTTAAAATGGTTTAATTTT
>QNCH01000141.1 GCA_003645745.1 Candidatus Omnitrophota bacterium | reverse complement strand
TGATTTGGCATGATAACATATGTGTCCAATTTTGCATTCGGATATCTGTCTGGAATATCCTGGATATATATTTTAACGATTTCACCATATTTATTTAAAATCATTTATTCCTGTTTAATATTACCAAATAATTCTTGGCGATTATCTGCACATATCGTTACGTAATAATATCATGGTTATAAATAATTATATTTTTTTAATCTTGTTGGTTTTCGTTTTGGATATTTATTCATTATTATTTTTGCTATAACATTCAAGCTCACCTGCCGAAAACGCGCAGCATTTTTGGCTAGGTGCAGCGCCTTTGTTATCTGTTTTTATTTTATAGCAATCAATTGCAGATGTAAATATTTCAATTGTCCTGTAAGAAACAAACCTGCTCGTTCCAATTCTATATTTTAAATAATATGATAATTAATAATATTTTGAATTATGTTTTATTAACGATTCAGGCATGCCTAAACCGTTACTTTATAATTTTTAATATTATTTTCATCCAATTCCCAATTTGTGGGATTATTTGTAATATATTCACGGATTTTATTTAATGATTCATCAATACGGATAATATGTTCGTGAAATGATTTTTGCCATTTAAAGAGGCCGTTATTAAATTGATTTATTCGTTTGGAGACTGCTGATTTAAGTGCCTCAATGACAATCGATAAATTATTATTATTTGTATTATTGTTAACGGAACGGGCATACCCGTTCCCTACAGGATTATTGATAATTATTATTCCATATAGCTGCTTGAGTGCAAAGGAACTCTGACGCAGGAATAATCCGCTTATGATTCTTGCATCTCATTTTTTTGTAAGGAAAGTATTCTCCTCAAGCGATTATTTGGGGGGAATCTTTATTCTTTGGCCAGGGTAAATTTTATTCGGACTTTTTAAAGCATCTTTATTTAGCTTATAGATTAACTGCCATTTTTTTGTAGTACCAAAAATTTTTTTAGAAATCTTCTGTAGCGTATCCCCTTTTTGCACTTTATAGGACGAGTAAGAAGTTTGTTTTACTCTAACCTGCTCCTTTGGCAAAATAACCGGAATATCCAGATCATCCATTGTACTCGCACTATCAGAAATCCCCTCATCAGGTAAAATAATTGGAGTCACAAACTCATTACCTATCTGTTTTTGCTGCTGCGGAGAAGGCCTATCCTTGTGCGGCCCCCCATATAAATACCCCAAGTTACCCCACAAATCTTTATCAGGATTTCTATACCTTTGCCATTCTCTGTACGGAGGCAAATCAACCCTTACTTCATAAATTTCTCTTTTCTCTGCTCTTATCTTAGGTTCATCTGTTGGAGGTACTACACCACTAAGATACCCCTGGTTTCCAGTTGAAAGATTCTGGTCAACTCTATCCTTTTGAATAGTTGTTATTTCAATCCTTTTCACACATCCGCTGCTGGCAAATACTGTTATAACTAAAATACTAAGAAAAATATTCTTCATCCTATAGCCCCTCCTATGGCCAATAAGATTACATCCGGGCTTAAAAAAATAATTTTCATCGTATCTTCAGATCATCTTAAATCTAAACGAAAAATAAAAAATTTTCAAGCCTTTAATTGATTGCATTATATGTTATCTTTCTTTTATTGTCAAATTAAGTTCAGACAATTGAGCAGCGGTGACCTTTGAAGGAGCAGAAGTTAGCGGACATATTGCTTTTTGATTTTTAGGAAAAGCGATCACATCCCGAATAGTGCTGCTACCTGTAAGCAAAGTTAACAACCTGTCAAGCCCCAAAGCAATCCCTGCATGAGGCGGAGCTCCATAACTAAATGCCTTCATTAAAAAACCAAACTTATCCCGAACAGAGTCCTCATCCATAGACAAAATTTTAAATATTTTATCCTGCAATTCAGGCTTATGAATACGCACACTGCCACTTGCTAATTCAGCGCCATTTAACACTAAATCATAAGAGCTAGACCGCACTTTGCCAAATTCATTATTTTCAAGAAGCCCCAAATCTTCTTCTTTTGGCGCTGTAAAAGGATGATGCTCTGAATTCCAACGTTGTTCATCTTGACTATACTTAAATAAAGGAAAATCAGTAACCCATAAAAAATTAAACTCATTGTTTCCTGTTATACCCTGTTTTTCCGCTAAGAAAATTCGTATCCTGCCTAAAACATTCAAAGCTATTTGCGCTGCATCAGCAACAATAAGTATTAAATCACCAGGTTTAGCAGAAAGCAATTTAGCTGTTTGTACTAAAAATTCATTACCCAAATGTTTTCTTACCGGACTCTGAAACCCATCATCTAAAACCTTAATCCAGACTAAACCTTTTGCCCCGCAATCAATAGCAAAATTTATCAGTTCATCTAGTTCTTTTAAAGAAAATTTAGCACCTGAATCAGCTTTTATACTTAAAATCCTGCCCTGAGCTTTAAATGTTTTCTGAAAAACAAGAAAACCGCTTTGCAAAGCTAAACTACTTAAATCAAAAAGCTCCATACCATAACGTAGATCAGGCTTATCAGAGCCATAACGCTGCATTGCGTTCTGGTAAGTAATCCTTGGAAACGGCACTGCCAATTTTTTATGAAAAACTTGATCAAAAATTTCCGCAATCAAATTTTCCATTAAACTAAAAATATCATCTTGCAAAACAAAAGACATTTCAATATCCAGTTGGGTAAACTCAGGTTGTCTATCTTTTCTTAAATCCTCATCACGGAAACATTTTACAATCTGATAATATTTATCAAACCCAGCAACCATTAAAACCTGCTTAAATAATTGCGGAGATTGCGGCAAAGCATAAAACATCCCTTCATTTAAACGGCTTGGCACAAGATAATCACGCGCTCCTTCAGGAGTACTTTTAGTCAGCATAGGAGTTTCTATTTCAATAAATTTTTGATTATGCAAGGAATCACGAATTATTTTAAATACCTCTGATCTTAGAATAATAATATTATGCATTTTTTCTCTGCGCAAATCAAGAAACCGGTAAGTAAGGCGCAAATCTTCAGAAACTAAAGTCTCTTCATTAACTTCAAAAGGCAAAGGCTTTGATGGATTTAATATTTCTAAATGTTTTGTTAAGATTTCAATACCTCCCGTAGGTATTTTAGGGTTCATAGTACCTTCAGGCCTTTGGCTAACTTTACCGCTTACAGAAATTACAAATTCATTTTTTAAATTATGAGCATGCTTGTGCAGCAAAGGCTCTGTTTCAGGATTAAAAACTATTTGTGTTATGCCCTCTGTATCGCGTAAATCAATAAAAATTAAACCTCCATGGTCACGTCTGGAGTGGACCCAGCCGCAAAGTACAACATCTTTACCTAGGTTATTAAAACTAAGTTCCCCACAACTGTGTGTTCTTTTCATGTTTATCAAATTCTCTATCTTTTTATTTTCCCATTCCAACATGCTGTGCCTGCTGAAAAACTTTACCTTCTGTCCTAATTGAAGGCGCAATAATTATTTCTGTAAGCTGCATTTCTTTTATTGTTTTAGCGCCAACTGACCCCATTGACACTTGCAGCGCTCCAACCAAATTTTGCGTACCGTCATCCAACTTTGCAGGTCCAAACAAAATTTCTTCCAACGTTCCTGTTGTGCTAACATGTATTCTTGTGCCGCGTGGTAAATTCGCGTTAGGAGTTGCCATACCCCAATGATAGCCAAGTCCTGGAGCTTCCTTTGCCCTGGCAAAAGCAGAACCAACCATTACCGCATCTGCCCCACTGGCAAAAGCCTTGCAAATATCTCCCCCTGTACTCATTCCGCCATCAGTAATTATCGGCACATATTTTCCGGTTTTCTTATGATAAAAATCCCGTGCATGCGCACAATCACAAGTTGCTGTAACCTGAGGCACGCCGATTCCTAAAACCCCCCGAGTAGTACACGCAGCCCCAGGGCCAATTCCTACCAATAATCCGCTTGCCCCTATTTCAAGAAGCTCTATTGCCACATCATAAGTAACACAATTACCAATAATCACAGGAATTTTCATATTTTTACAAAATTTAGCTAAATCCAAAGCTTTATATTCTGTAGTAATATGCTTAACTGAAGTAACTGTAGACTGCAGCACAAAAATATCTGCGCCAGCTTCCTGCGCTAAAGCGCCAAATCTTTCTGCCCGTGCGGGAATAGAACTTACAACACAAGGAACATTTTCTTTTTTTATTTGTTCCACACGCACAGCAACTAATTCTTCTTTAATCGACTCATTATAAATGCTTTGCACCAACTCAGTCGCTTTAAAATTATCAGCCCTGGCAATCATATCCAAAACATGCTTAGGATTTTTATACCTGGTTTGTATGCCTTCTAAATTCAAAACTGCCAATCCCCCAAGCTTACCCATCTCTACAGCAAAGTTTACATCCACAACTCCGTCCATAGCTGCCGCTAAAATAGGCACTTTATAACGCTTGTCCCCTAGTTTGAACGTTGTGTCAACCTCATTGGGATTAATTGTAACCATTCCTGGAACCAAAGCAATCTCATCAAAGCCATAACAGCGCCTGGCTTTTCTTCCTTTACCAATAAATTCAGCCATTACAAAACTCCCTTTTTACAAGTA
>QNCH01000140.1 GCA_003645745.1 Candidatus Omnitrophota bacterium | reverse complement strand
TTTTATATTGAGAAAAAACATCTTTTATATACATCTCATAATAAGCATCTGATAAACTTTGAGCAGTAATGTTTATCTGCGGCATTAAAAGATTATTAGCATTATCCTCTGATAAACTCTTATAATCAAAAGGAGTATTCAAGCTCATAAATGCCTGAATCAGCATAAGCGTAATAATTTTGCAAACAAATTTAAATTTCTTATTTTTGTAAATATTCATATTTTCTCTCACAAAAGGCTATATACTCAAACGTAATTAGTTTGCAATTTTATGACATTCCCCTCACACTGCATCTTGAAACGTTCTTCATTCGCAAATCCTTAGGCGCAGCAAGCTGCGCATGCGGTTTGACTTAGGTCAGAACGTTCCAATCTAGGGCACAGGGGAACGCCTAAATTTTACAAACCAATTGCGTTTGAGTATAGTTTTTGGCTAATAGTACTATATATAAAATTATAGCATATTTTCTATAATTTCGCCAATTTGTTAGTACATATTTTTTCCATTCATTCATAAAGCCAGAAAGGCCTGGATTCCCCATTTATTCATCGATTTTTTACAAAGGCAAATTAAATATTGCAAACAACCGGTAGATTTATGCTATAATAAAAGTATAAGAATTTCACCCAGTTTTACACCGCGGGGGTGGAGAAAAGTACAAACCACAAAAATAAGGAGGCAAAAATGCGTAAAATAATTACCCCATTAATTGGAATTTGTATAATTATTTCTTTATGCGGATGCACTGCATTTTTAATTGGAGCAGGCACAGCAGGAGGCGTTGCAACGGTAGGTATTGACACTCTCAGATTATCACGTTATACAAGCTTTGAAAATGCGTGGTCAGCAGTAATAGATTCATTTAATGACTCAAATATAAAGGTAACCTCTCAAGACAAAAAAAATGGTTTAATTAGCAGTTTTCAGGAACAATCCATCATTCAGGCACAAATACGCAAAAAAGGAGATGAACCAGTGCGTATTGATATAAAAGTGCGAAAAAAAGGTTTACCTGACTTAAAATCAGCAGAACAAATAATTAATAAAATAAATAATAAACTAGCAAAAAAAATAATTAATGAATAAATTAGCAAAAAAATTCTTATGGGGCGCTGCAACTAGCGCTCATCAGGTAGAAGGCAATAATAATAATTCAGACTGGCGGCAATGGGAACAAAATGGAAAAGTTAAACAATGTTCAGCAAAAGCCGCCAATCAATATCAGTTATACGCGCAGGATTTTGCCCTTGCCAAAAAATTAAATCATAACGCGCACCGCTTATCCATAGAATGGAGCAGGATTGAACCAAAATCAGGCGAATTTTCTTTAAACGAAATTTCCCATTATAAAAAAGTAATTATTAATCTCAAAGAAAAAAAGATCACGCCATTAATCACATTACATCATTTTACAAATCCAATCTGGTTTGCAAACATAGGAGGCTGGCTAAACAAAAATTCTCCGCAATTATTTTCCAATTATGTACGCAGAGTTGCGCAGGATTTAGCAGAAGAAGTTGATTTCTGGATTACAATTAACGAACCAGGCGTACTCTGCTATCACAGCTATATGCTTGGACTCTGGCCGCCTGGGATGAAATCTTTAAAAAAAACTCAAAAAGCTTTAAAAAATTTACTCTCTGCCCACATCCTCGCGTATAAAACAATAAAAACCATTTATAAAAATAAAGGATTAGCACCCCCATTAATTAGTATCGCAAAACATCTTCAGGCTTTTCATCCCTGCCCAAATTCTAATTTATTCTTAAATAAAATTTCTGTTTTTCTCAGAAACAAATATTTTAATTATGGCCCGATTAATTTTCTCAACAGAAAAAAAACTTTAGACTTTATTGGGATTAATTACTATACAATGAATTTCATTAAATTTTGCGGATTTAAAAACAACGGGATATTAGGAGAAGAATGCGACTGCTCAGAACATAGCAAAAATTTCAAAAAAAATTCTCTTGGCTGGAAAATTTACCCTAAAGGTATATTTGAAATTTTACAAAAATTAAAAAAATATAATCTGCCTCTAATCATCACTGAAAACGGTATCTGCACTGATGATGACAAGTTACGCAGCGCATATATCGAGGCCCACGTAAAACAAATAGTTAAAGCAATAAAAACAGGCATTAATGTAAAAGGTTATTTTTACTGGTCATTAATAGATAATTTTGAATGGCACGAGGGATTTGCGCCAAGATTCGGCTTAATCAAGGTAGATTATCAAACATTTAAACGTTACATCAGGCCAAGCGCTTTTCTACTTAGTAAGCTCATAAACGAAAATTTAAAAAATAATGCCTTCTAAGTATTCTTTTAAATCAGCTTTAATCGGCATAAAATAAATATGTGTATTACTCGCTTTTGAAAAATCAAGCACAGACAGGGCAAATTTTCTATTCCAGCTCATCTCAGGCACAAAACCTTTAGGAAAAACTACTTTATTTTTAGTTTCCCAATAATTTTGCGCGCGCCGCGTAAGCACAGGAGACACTCCCCAAAAAATTTTCAGGTTACTAAGCTTTTTAGCATAAGTTTCTAATAAATTTAAATCAAAAAAAGGCTGGGTAAAAAACCCATCCGCGCCAGCAGAAATTTTTTCCTGAATATAGGCGTATTCTGCTTCAAAAGAACTTCTGTAAGGGTCAATGCCTGCATACACTTTAACTTGCGGTAAATCTATTTTAAATTTTCTGATCAATTCAATTGTTGTACAGCCTAAAATATTTTCATCTCTATGGTCGCCTAAAACAAGCAATACTTCATTTATGCCAAATTCAGTCAAAAAACTTTTAAAAGAAATCGGTTTTTCCCTATGTATTGATCCAGCGCGTAAATGTGGTATAGCACAATTAAATAAAGGTTTAACAAGCTCACAAGCCTCAAGGCTGCGTAAATCATACCTTACAATATCCGGGATATTAATTGTATCAACACAAGAAAAAGTATCTTTAACTAATTTTAATTCCGAAATAAACGCTTCTTTATGCCGCGGCACCAGTTCTACTGATATTCTGCTCATTATTCTATTTTGTCCCCATGATCAGCACAGCACAACTCCAATGCAGCGTTAAGCCCAAGCAGATAACTCTGCGCTCCAAACCCGCATATCTGCCCCGCACACACAGGAGCAATTACTGAATTATGCCGAAAATCTTCTCTTTGGTAAATATTAGAAATGTGTACTTCTACACATGGGATTTGCACCCCGCTGATTGCATCCCTGATTGCAATGCTGGTATGAGTATATGCGGCAGGATTAATCACAATAACATCAAACACATCACGCGCTTTGCCAATACGCTCAACAATCTCTCCTTCATAATTAGACTGAATTATTTCAATCCCAAGATTATTTTCTTTTGCCCATTGTTTAATTCTATTATCTATATCACTAAGATTTGCCGTACCATAAACATCAGGTTCTCTTTTACCTAAAAGATTTAAATTCGGCCCATGGATTACTAAAATTTTTGCCATAAGATATCCTCCTGAATGGTTACGCGTTACTTTCTATGCAACAACCACATTGAGTATAGCTAATTTTTACAAAAAAAACAATTGTTTTGATTAACCTGTTAAATTGCCGTTTCAATTAAACTAACCTTGTCTAATTCCAGTTTTCCGCGTAAGGCTGGAGCAACAAAACCATCTGACTTGGATAATCGAGCTTGAGACAATTTTTTAACCTGTTGATTGATCTCTGTCTGTAAGGAAAACAGTTGCGAAAAAGATAGTGTGTCTGTCTTTTTTTTAGGTTCAATTTTTCCCTCTGGCCTTTTTGCAAACCTGCGTTTAAAAAACAAGACAAACAATCCTGCTAAAAAGCTTAAAACTCCTATAAACGGCAATGCGCTCAGGCTCTTTTTGATAAACGTGTCCCCAATTAGCCCTACAGATTCTTTTTGTTCAGGCCTCTGAACAACAGGATCACTTTTCCGCAGAATTTTCCCCTGCGCATATTTTCTGTGTCCCGTATTATCCTGCCCCAGACTGCTCCCTGCTAATGAAAAATAATCAGCCTCTACGTCCATATTCTTAGCTTCATCTTCTCCCCCTGCAAGCTGTTTTGCCAATTTAATAATCTTATCCAAATTATAACGCTGCACTAAACGAAAAAACTGCTCAGCATTTAATTTCAGATATTCTATTTCCGGAACTTTTAAAATACAATCCTGATAAAAATACTCCATTCGTTGTTGTGCACCTATAACACCGAGAATGGGAAAAATTAGGAAATAAACAATTTATCTGACCAACTCTGAGGAAAGATATTTCTAAAATAACATGAAATATTCGGGTTAGATTCCCGCTAAAAGATTGCGGAAATGACAAACGCGGAGTACCAATAAGCTATGCAATGTCATTCCCGCAATCTTTTAGCGGGCCTGTCCTGCTTGCAGGGAATCTACAACTTGCTAATACTCATCGATTACCGGTAACCATTATACTCAAACGTAATAGGCTTGTAAAATTTAAGCGTTTTCCTGTGCTGTAAATTGAAACGATCTGATTAAGCCAAACCGCAGGCGCAACTCGTTGCGTTGAGGTTTGACGAATGAA
>QNCH01000139.1 GCA_003645745.1 Candidatus Omnitrophota bacterium | reverse complement strand
TTGAAAAATATGATTTAGCGGTTTGTTTAGATAAATCACCTCAAGCTGCAGCATTAATTATGCTTGTTCAGGCAAAAGAAAAAGCCGGCTATGGAATGAATGCTTATGGGAATGTGTTTGCCTTAAATAAATCAGCTGAGTATTGCCTGAATTTAGGAATTAATAATGTTTTAAAATTTAAAAAAAATAAGAAAACTTATCAAGAGCTAATTTTTTCAATTATAGGGCAAAAGTATAAGCAGGAAGAATATGTTTTAAATTTAAGTAAAGAGCAGTTAGTCTTTAGCAAAAAAATTGTAAAAGAATATAGCCTTGAGAAAAAAGATATTATAGTTGGCATTAATAGCGGGGCATCAGCTGCTTTTAGCACTAAAAAATGGCTGGAATCTAATATTATAGATCTGGCTGAAAAATTAGCGGGTTTGAAAAATACAAAAATATTTTTATTAGGCGGAGAAAATGAACGCGCGCAAAATCAGAGGATTAGCGAGAAAGTTAGCTTTGTAATTAACACAGGTTCTTATAGTTTTCAAGAGTTTATTGCATTGGTTAATTGTTGCGATATTGTTGTTTCTGGCGATACTCTGGCAATGCATATCGCGATTGCGTTAAAGAAACGTGTGGTTGCTATTTTTGGCCCTACGTGCGCTCAGGAAATTGAAATTTTTAGCAGGGGAGAAAAAATTGCGGCTAATGTTCCATGCGCTCCTTGCTATAAATTGGATTGCGCGGACAAATATTGTATGCAGGCAATTACTCCTGAGATAGTTTTGGCGAGTGTAAAAAGACAGATTCGTGTTGTTAGAAAGTTGAAATTAAAATGAGTTTAGCAGTTATTCTGCCTACTTATAATGAATCTGGAAATATCGAAAATTTAGTCAATTCAATTTTTGCTTTAAATCTGCCATTGGATGTTATTGTTGTTGATGACGAGTCGCCTGACGGCACAGCGCAAAAGGTATTGAATATGCGGGAAAAAAATTCGCGTATTCATTGTGTCATATGCAAGGACAGACATGGCAGGGGGATTTCAGGTGTGGCTGGGTTTAAGTATGCCTTAAATTTAGGTGCTGAGTATATTATAGAAATGGATGCTGATTTTTCACATGATCCAATCTATATTCCTGATTTTCTTAAAGCAATAAAACAGGCTGATATAGTGATTGGTTCGCGTTTTGTTCAGGGCGGGGAAGATTGCAGGCAAAATGTTTTCCGCAGGATGTTTAGTTTGTGGGTGAATTATTTTTTAAAAACATTTTTTTTCCCAAATGTTTTAGATTGCACTTCAGGGTACCGCTGTTTTAAAAGACAGGTTTTAAAACATATTGGTTTGGATAAATTGCAATCTTGCGGCCCGGCAATTATTGGAGAAGTACTTTATTTATGCCGTAAATTCAGCATAAAAGAAATTCCGATTAGGTTTTTAGAAAGAAGGGATGGTTGTTCAAAACTTAAATTTAGTGTATTAATCCAATGTTTGTTCTCTTTGTTAAGATTGAGTTTAACTGAAAAATGGCATAATTTTGTAGATAAAATTTTGCGCAGAGAGCATCAGGACGAGGTAATTTGACAAAATTTGTTTTTTATGATAATATCGGCTAACTAATTTTGAAATGTTTTAATCCTATACTCAAACGTAATTGGTTTGCAAAATTCAGGCGTTTCCCTGTGTTGTAGATTGGAACGTTCTGATTGAGCTAAACCGCAGGCGCAGCTTGCTGCGTTGAGGATTTGCGAATGAAGAACGTTTCAAGATGCAGTGCAGGGGGACGTCATGAAATTGCAAACTAATTACGTTTGAGTATATATGCCGAGATAGCTCAGGTGGTAGAGCGAGGGACTGAAAATCCCTGCGTCGGGGGTCCGACTCCCTCTCTCGGCATTTTTATTTATTTTGTTATTTCCTCAATTTTTCAACGTTTCTATCACCGATTGCTCTCAAATTAAGTTTTCTATCGACAAATATACTCAAACGTAATTGGTTTGTAAAATTTAGGCGTTTCCCTGTGCTGTAGATTGGAACGTTCTGATTGAGACAAACCGCAGGCGCAGCTTGCTGCGTTGAGGATTTGCGAATGAAGAACGTTTCAAGATGCTGTGCAGGGAAATGTCATAAAATTACAAACCAATTACGTTTGAGTATAAACTAAAAAATAATACAATAAAATCTATACGCTTGAGCGGATTTGTATTGTTGCGCAGTCCAAATCGCTGAGCTTAGAATGAGAAAATAATGGAAGAAAAAATGTTACAATTGGCATGCTCTGAAGCACGAAAAAAATTAAACAATCAATTAAGTGCAATCAATTCCGTTGATCAAAAAATTGGCATGTTACTAGGACTTATCGGTGTATCCCTTGCGTTATCATTTGATAATAAACTAAAAATCGCAAATGCGGTATTGCCGTATATTATTGGGTTATTGCTTTTAGCAATTAGCGCATTACTCTTATTTTTTGCTTATCGCTGTATTCGTTTAAAAACTGGGCTGAACATCAAAGGTTATTCTGAATTGATTGAAAAACTAAAAAATAAAACCACTCTTATTACATTTTTAAAACATCAACTTTTATACTTTGAAGATTCTATAATATCTAATAACAAGTTAATTAAACAAAAAAATAAATCTTTGGCTTATGGAGCAATTACTTTATTAGCGAGTTTGCTTTTCTGTATTGCCAGTTATTTAATGTAAGGAGGTTTTACTCATGTGTGAGGAAGATAAAAAGAATCAAAAAAAAGACGAGGAAGAAATAAAGATAAATTCTAAGTGGATGGACCATTTAGAAGCTGGTGCAAAATTGGGAAAATCAAAAGAATCTAATTCAGCCGATACAAATAATTAAGGATATAAATAACTTCTAACGATTTCATTCGCCTTGCGCTGAAAAACGGCGTGTGCACTGGTAGGTGATGTTGATGTTATACTTAAAAGAAGTAAAAAATGAATCATCCATTACATTTCGAGATTGGCAATAAATTAAAAAAATATAATCAACTATGTGATATTATTTTAGACACGGCATGTGGTGGAAATCAAAATATACCAATTTTTTTAGAAGAAGAGAAAGCCTTTGAAACGGAAGTATGTAATGTTGACGCACTTTTTATCAAAAATAACAGAATAATTAATATAATTGAGATTGAAGAAGCAAATATCAAACCAATTCAAATTTGTGGAAAATTTTTAACATCTGCATTAGGCAAGTTTTTCATACACAAAACTTTTAAAAATAAAAGGATTTGTTATGATAATAGTGTATTGTTTCTTCACATTCTCGATACGTCAAAATTGAGGAAAGATAAAACAAAAAAGTTCAATCAGGGATTAAAAATAGAGAGAAAAATACAAGATTTGATTAAGAATGATTGTTGGCCATCAAATATAAAAGAGTATGCTTTATTTTTTACTAAAGTGGATGAAAAAGAAAATCAGAATAAAATTGTAGAATTGATTGAGAAAAAAATAAAAACACATAACGTATAAAGCGTTTAATTCGATTGATAGAACGGAGTGAAGCGAACATTGAGTTTCTCCAATTTTAGTAGACGCTGCTTTGCTGCTCAAAAAATTGTTTGTTTCTGTCGGTAAAAAAAAACTATGGATAACGTTAAAAAGAAAATAATTGCTTTTTGCCGAAAGGTAGAATCTGATCAAAATCATAGGTATAAATCATGGGAACATTGCTACTCATATTTTTCCCAAAAAAACATAGATAAAAATATTGCTTGCTTGCATTTGTCCTTTTATTTAGCAAGTTGGGGTATGTATCGTGGATCAAGCTTTTTACTTTGGAAAGATTATTTAATACACCAAAATGTAGTTGAGAAAATATTAAATAATTTAAAACTACAAAAAATAAATTTTTCTAATATTACAGAATATCAGATTGAAGAAATATTCAAATTAATACACTGGATCAAAAACTGGTACAAAGATAACGTAAAGAGCGTTAATGCCCTTAGAAAAAATATAAATGCAACAGATACGTTAATAACAAAAATATTATTAGGCACACTTGCTTGTGTCCCAGCCTATGATAGGTATTTTATTGCTGGCTTTAGATTAAAAGGATTAAAGTTCTCAACCCTTACAAAAAAGAATTTTCGATTAGTCGTTAATTTCTACATAGAGAATAAGCAAGCATTTGATAGTTCCCAAAAAGAAATTTACCATAAAAGTGGTATTAAATATCCAACAATGAAACTTGTTGATATGTATTTCTGGCAAATTGGATTTGAAGCAGATAATTAAATGTAATCAGCTAAACTAGTGTAGATATGAATGTATGAATGGGGGCAGCCCTCGAAAATAGAAATTATTTCATTGTTCTCTTTCCTTAACTGCTTGTTTCTATGAAACCTACGCTTAAACCATCTTTACTTACCGCTGAATATTTCATCCCAAAGAGCTCTCCATATGCTGATTAGTTGAGCCTCTTAACCGCTGGAGTAAATATATCCCTATCGCCCAGCTTCTTTCTTTTTTTGTTTATTTTTTTTCTATTTTCGAGGGCTGACCCCTCATTACTTTTTAACATAATTAAATTTTTCAAAGTAGATTCCCTGCAAGCAGGACA
>QNCH01000138.1 GCA_003645745.1 Candidatus Omnitrophota bacterium | reverse complement strand
CTTGCTCCAATTCAGCAAAAAAGAACTCAATTATTAAAAGATAAAGATAAAGTATGGCAGATATTAGATGCGGGTGCTAAGAAAGCTCAGCAGACAGCTTTATTTACGATGACAGAAATTAGAAAAGTTATTGGGTTATGAACTATAAAATAAAATTAGAAATTTTTGAAGGCCCTCTGGATTTACTGCTATACTTGATAAAAAAAGATCATTTAAATATTTATGATATTCCTATTGCGCAAGTTACAACACAGTATATGCAGTATTTAGAATTAATGCAATTGTTAGATTTAGACATTGCTGGTGAATTTTTAGTTATAGCTGCTACTTTAATGCAGATTAAATCAAAAATACTTTTGCCTGTGGATGAAATTATAACAGAGCAGCAGGAGGAAGATGATCCAAAAGAAGAATTGCTCAAGAAACTTCTTGAGTACAAAAAATTTAAGCAGGCAGCTGTCTTTTTTGAATCTAAAGAAAATGTCCAGAGGAATATTTTTAAGCGGCCTAATAGCCATTTTGAAGCACAGGGCAAAGAGGAAGTTTTTTTTGAAACGAACTTATTTGATTTATTAAACGCGTTTTCAAAAGCATTAAAAAATATGCCTAAAGATGTGTTCAGGGAAGTTCTTAGGGATGAATTCAGCATCGAAGGAAAAATTCATGATTTGTTGCATATTTTATTAAAAAAAATTAAAATTTCTCTTGATGAATTGTTCCGTGCTGCGAAAAATAAGACTGAAATTATTGCAACTTTTCTTGCTGTTTTGGAATTAATCCGCCAGAAAGAAATAATTATAACTCAGACAGGACTTTTTAAAGAGATATTTGTTATGCTTAATCAAGAGCGTATTACCGCTCCTTTATTTTTATCCGCAAATATGGGGTCTTAGTAATGGAACAAAACGAAATAAAAAAAATTGTTGAGGCAGCTTTTTTTGTGAGTGAGAAACCTTTAACCTTTAAGCAGTTAAGCTGTTTGTTTGAAGATGTGGAATCCGGGCAATTAAGAACAGCAATAAAAGGTTTAATGGATACTTATAATCAGCAGGACAGGGGGATTAATATATTTGAAGTTGCCGGAGGGTACCAGGTGAGTACTAACCCTGAATGCGCACGGTATTTAGAAAAATTATATAAAACCCGTAAAGTATTCAGGCTTTCTTCTCCCGCTTTAGAAACTTTGGCGATTATTACGTATAAGCAGCCTATAACACGTTCAGAAGTGGAATTTATCAGGGGTGTTAATGTGGATGGGGTAATCAGAACTCTTTTAGAACGTGGTTTGATTAAGTCTAAGGGCAAAAAAAAGATACCAGGTAAACCAGTTATGTATGGCACTACAGATGATTTTTTGCAGTATTTTGGCCTAAAATCATTATCCGATTTACCTGAATTGGAAAAATTTCATTTACCTGAAGCAAATTTAGAACTTGCTATAAAAAATGATGCGGGTATACAGGGGAAAGATAATGGACAGGATGAATATTTCGAAACTGCGTAAAGAAATTGACAGATTAGATGAAAAATTAATTACGCTTTTAAATCAGCGCACTCAATTGGCAGTTGACATTGGCAAATTTAAAAAAGACTTGAATCAATCGGTCTATACGCCTGCAAGAGAACAGCAAATTTATTTAAAGTTAAAAAAAATAAATAAAGGGCCTTTAAGTGTTTCAGCTTTAATGGATATATATAGAGAAATAATGTCAGCCGCGATAATGCTGCAAAAGCCGATGAAAGTTGCTTATCTTGGTCCTCAAGCGACGTTTACCCATCTTGGGGCATTAAAGAAGTTTGGTTCTCAAATTGAATATATCAGCGCGGATACAATTAGCGATGTTTTTAGTGAAGTAGAACGCGGCAGGTGTGATTATGGGGTAGTGCCGGTTGAGAATTCTCTTGAAGGTGCGGTAAACCATACTCTGGATATGCTTGTTGATTCAGATTTAAAAATTTATTCGGAAATTTTATTAAATATTTCGCATAATTTGTTAGCAAATTGCGCGATTGGAGAGATCAAGAAGGTTTATTCCCATCCGCAGGTGTTTGGACAGTGCAGGTTATGGCTAAAAAACAATTTATCCAAAAGGGAATTTATTGAAGTTTCCAGCACAACAAAAGCTGCTGAAATGGCTGCAAAACAGAAAAATTCCGCGGCAATTGCCAGTAATCTGGCTGCGCAAATTTATCAGATTAAAATTTTAGCACAGGCAATAGAAGATAGTCCGCATAATGTGACCAGATTTTTGGTAATTAGTAAAAATACAGCTGAAGCCTCAGGTGGAGATAAAACATCTATTGTGTTCTCAGTTAAAGATAAAGTTGGCGCGCTGCAGGATATTTTGCTTATTTTTAAATCATCAGATATAAATTTGACTAAAATTGAATCCAGGCCTTCAAAAAGAAAAGTCTGGGATTATTATTTTTTTGTAGATATGCAGGGCCATATCAGCAATCCGCAGATAAGTAAGGCAATTAGTTCGCTGGATAAAAAATGCCGTTTTTTAAAAATTTTGGGATCATATCCGCAAACAGTGTGAGAAGAAAAAAGTCAGCACTAGGAGCGTTAATTTAATATATAATGAATTATGCTCCTATAGGTTGAAATATATAATTTAAAATTGGAGGTTTAATTTAATATAGTAGGAATTTCTTTTTTAAGTTGTTTAATTGCAAATGGTTACAAGAAGAAGATTTTTGTCATTCCCTGCATAGCAGGATAGATGCCCGCAATTTTTTAGCGGGAATCTAATTCAAGAAAATGCTATGTTTTTAGAAAACAAATCAGTGATTCGTTTACCCAATAGGAGTGTAGCGACTTTATGGGGTAAAAATTTATTTCTTAATTTGTCGTCATTCGTTATTATACTCAAACGCAATTGGTTTGTAAAATTGAGGCATTTCCCTGTGCTGTAGATTGGAACGTTCTGATTGAGCCAAACCGCAGGCGCAACTCGTTGCGTTGAGGTTTGGCGATTGAAGAACGTTTCAAAATGCGGTGCAGGGGGACGTCATAAAATTGTAAACCAACTGCGTTTGAGTATATCATCGCTGTTTTCGCAGTGGCGCTCGGGGGAAGTATTTTATTGTTCGGTTAATGTTGAGGTCTATACTCAAAATTGGAGATTTCAGATTACAGATTGGAAACAGAAGAAATGAACTTATATTATGAATAGAATGATTATTGTTGCATTTATTTTGGTGATTGGCGTGGGAGTTTTTGGGAGTGATGAAACTGTGAGAGCGGAGATTTATTTCTATTTTGATGCTGAGGATGGAATCGTAGGGGATGAATTACCGCATCATCAAAGCGGTGGGGGAGCGAATTTTTGCCAAACAGAATGCAGTGGGCTGGGAACTCGGGCTACATATCAGTCAATTGGCAGTGTCCCTCAAGGAAATCAATATTTTCAATGGGAAACAGTTGAGAGCCAAAATAATCATTATTGTGAGATAAAGAATGTTGGTGTTTTTCCTATTGAAAATATATTAGGCAAGACGCTTTATCTTGCATTTTACATGAGATTTGACAGAAAAGATGAGAACGATATATGGCTCGAAGGAGGTGGAACGCAAAGTTGGGATAAAGGAATCGAGATGCGAGGTAATGGTGTGCGTTGGACAGTGGGTTGGGGGCAATGGGATAAATGCGATGGCTCATATTCTCCAGGCTTTGCCGCCAATCAGGATCATCATTTTACAATAGGTTCAGGTAACCCTACATACCATCTTCCAGGTAGTGAATATAATCCGAATTTAAATGGTTATTCTTGCCAAAATCCACCTCAGCTTACATATGAAAGATGGTATGCTTTAATTTTGGGCGTGAACATGGCATGCGATACTACTGGATCTCGCACATTATGGTTGAATGGAGTAAAAATCGCTGAAAGCACAGGAATTCAAACAACTAATGATTGTTTCCCTGATATTGATCATATTACTATGGGCGGCACTCTTGCTCAGCCAGGTGATTCCACCGCGCATTATCGTAAATTTGATGCCTTAATACTTACCGATGCATGGCATGACATTGTTGACGGCGGATATCTTTCTGATCCTGAAGGCGGTTCTGACATAACCCCTCCTTCCCGCTCTGACCCCCAACCAACGGGAACGCTAACTTCTGGCACAACGTCAACAAACGTCTCTTTAACCACCAACGAAATAGCCACCTGCAAGTATTCTGAAACAGCTGGAAAAGCATACGACGATATCCCCAACACTTTTTCATCCATCAACGCCACTACTCATTCCCAAACAATCACAGGACTATCAGACGGAAACACTTATACCTATTACATAAGATGCCAGGACACAGTAACTCCTCCCAACCAAAATACAGATGATTTTAATATAAGTTTTAGTGTTGCAAATGCAGCTTCTGATACTATCCCTCCAATAAGAAGCAATGGTTTCCCTCAAGGCGAAATAGAGGCAGGCACAACAGCTCAGGATATAAGCTTAATGACAGATGAAGATGCAACTTGTAGATATTCTCCGATACAAGGCGCGAGTTATGCCGCTATGACAAATTTTAGCGCAACCACAGGCACAAATCACACAACCGAAGTAACAGGATTAGAAAACGGCCTTACATATACTTATTATGTAAAAT
>QNCH01000137.1 GCA_003645745.1 Candidatus Omnitrophota bacterium | reverse complement strand
GTAAGGTAATAAACTTCTTGCGTAATTATATACTCAAACGTAATAGGTTGCAATTTTAGGACATCCCCGCTCGCCGCATTTTGAAACGTTATTCTATCGCCAAACCTTAGGCGCAACGAACTTCGCCTAAGGTTTGTCCTCAAGCAAAACATCCCCCCTTAATATATTAACATACAACCATCATCACTGTCAAACCTCACAAAAAGGTAATCGGTGACTGAAGCTGGGTTTCAGTCACCGATTACTTATATGTCAAGGCAAAATGAAAACTCAAAAATTGTAAACACCTGAGGCAAAAGAGGTTATGAGATTTGGTTGTCGAAGTTGGGTTGCGCTGGAAGAAACAACTGCAAAAGAATATGCCTGATATTTTCACGCGTAAAACTGAGAAAGAACCCAGTGATGCTCAATTAATTGATAGGCTTTATACTCAAACGTAATTGTTTTGTAAAATTTAGGCGTTTCCCTGTGCTGTAGATTGGAACGTTCTGATTGAGACAAACCGCAGGCGCAGCTTGCTGCTCCTAATGATTTGCGAATGAAGAACGTTTCAAGATGCGGTGCAGGGAATTTGCAAAACAATTGCGTTTGAGTATATTGACAGGCACTTTGTTGATGAGCCTTGTGGAGTTATAAAGATGATGCATTATTTATGGCGAAAGGGCTACCGTATTGGCGACAAGATTGTGCGTAGTTTTTTGAGGATAACATTTCATATGAATAAACGCAGAAATATCGCTTATCTTTATTTCTCATAAAGACATTGCATATGCTTTTAATATATTATTAGCAGTATTTGTCCAATTATAGATTTCTTCCGCCCGATTACGCGCTTTTTTTGCTAAGCGCTTACCTAATGGGGGCTCAGACAAAAATTTCAAAATACCATCTGACAACTCCTGCGGCTCTCCAGGTACAGTCAATATACCTGCTCCGCCAAGCATAGCTTTTACCTCTCCGACATCACTTGCTACGATCATTTTACCACTAGCTAAGTATTCAGCTATTTTTAAAGGGCTTTTGCAGCATGTAATCTCATTATCTTCAAAGCAGGCTACAACAATATCTGCAGCAGCAAGATATAAAGGAGCGTCTTTATGCGCAATTGACCCGGTGAAAATAAAATTCGCGTTTAAGCCTAAGTCGTTAGACAGTTTTTTTAATTCATCAAGGCGATAGCCACCGCCAACCACCATAAAAATTATACCTTTTTTTTTATTTAAAATTATTTTCGCTGCTTTAATAAACTGTTCTGCATATTGCCCCCCATGCAGCTGTCCAAGATAGGTAACTATTTTACCTGAAATATTATAAAGATCACGAATTCTTAATCCGGAAATTTGCGGATTAAATTCTTCTAAATTAGCGCCAACAGGAGCCATAACTATTTTTTTATGGTCAAATCCATACTTAATACAAACCTGCTTTAATCTCTGGCTTGATACAGAAATAGTATCACAAACATTAGGAATAAATCTCTCTAAGGTTGATAGAAAAATATCAGCTAACCATGGCTGATGAGCAGAATAGCGAAAAATTTTAATTTCCCAATCATCCCAATCATAATGCAAAGGTTTACCTCTTAGTATTGCTCCAATCATTGCTGGTAACGCGGAATGATAAAAACATTTCTGAAAATGTACGATATCACTCCAATCACAGATGTTGTAAAAAAATTTAATGTTTTCTATATAAATTTTTATTCCCAATCTGCGGCTTAAAGGGATAAATTCAATGCCATTTAAAAAAAATGATTTCTGTTTATATGTATAATTTAACGGAAAATAAACAAGTTTTATCTTATGGTTTTGTTTCTTAAATTCAGACGCAAGACTCCTAATCCTTATTGTCCATGGTTCTTGCTGAGAAAATAAATCATGTGGGTGGACCATTAAAATATTCATAATTTTTGCTTTTTTAAGTCCCTGGAAATATTATTGATTTACGATTTTTTTTTAAAAATTGTAAATAAAAATTTATCAATAAACTAAAAATAAATAAAAATAAGACAGCTGCTGTTTTTCTATAAACTTTAGGCCTTTTATACAATTTTAAAGATTCAAAATTTTGCAAAATAATATGCTCGTTTATAATAGTAATATTTTCAACCGATGCTATTTTAATTATATCCTCTTTTTTATCTGACGGGTTAACAATGTCTTCTTGACAATTAATAATCAGATTCTTAATGCCTATTTCTTTAATCAATTTACAAACAATATCTACTCTTTGGATTCTCTGTTTTTGGCTTAAACCATATTCATCTGTCCATAGGTTAGAATTTAAAAATCTTATACCAAATTTATGAGGATAAATTCCTAAATCTGAGCCAGGCATAAACACAAAAGCAGAAACATTTGTTACCTCCGAGATATAATTTTTATTTTCATAAATAAAATCTAAGGTTTGCTGGAAATCATCATTTGTCTCCCCCGGAAATCCAACAATGATATTTATCCGCGTCAAAATACCAGCATTATGTGTCATTTTTAAAACATTAGCCGCATCTTTTTTTGTATAATTTTTATTCATTCGTTTTAAAACAAAATCAGACCCGCTTTCCACTCCATAGCAAAGAGAATTGCATCCAGATTGCTTCATTTTTTGCATTAATCTATCGCTCATACTTTTTCTTATTGCCGCATAACTAATCCAATTAATGCCAAAATTTTCTGCGCTTATAGATTCGCATAAACTTTCAATATGCGGCAAATTACCATTACAAAGTAAATCATTAAATTCAATATTGTTGACACCATAAGTGTCTAAATGATGTTTTATCTCTGCAATTACAGATTCTTTTTTGCGTGTGCGAAACGGCCAGCACATATACCAATCCACACAATAACTACACCTATTGATACAGCCGCGGCTTAAAAGCATTGGTAAAGGATGATAGTTACTATTTGGATTATATGCTTTTAAATCAAATTCCTTAAATGTAGGAAAAGGCAGGCTATTAATATCTTTTATAAATACCCTTCTTGGAGAAAAAAGTTTACCCGCTGATAATACTCCTGGAATTGCTGTACTTAATTTAGTGCATCGATTATCTATAAATACTTTTACAAGTTGAAAAAAAGCTTCTTCGCCTTCGCCAATAACAAAAAAATCGATACCTGTTTTATCTGCTATATTTCTATCCCAACTATGATATACTCCAGGCCCGCCAACAATAATTATCTTATCAGCATAGAATTGCTTAATCTTAGCGCCGAAAATACCGCAAAACGCAGCGCTAATCATATTATTAGCGGAGAAGCCAATAATTTTAGAATCAGCTAAACTTTTTATATATTCATTAATACTTTGCTTAAAAGAAAAAAATAAATTCTGTGCGATATCTATCGGGCTAATTTTATTAATTGCATCTAAATTCCAGTAGGCTTTTTCTAATTTATCTGCTTGCTGGTAAAGTATCAAATTTAAATCATTGACTACAGTATCTATCCCCTTTGCCCTTAAATATGCGGATAAATACGCAATGCCTAAAGGGGGCATTACTACACCCCATGGGGGACAATTTATTAAGATTATTTTTGACATTGTTCCTGTCTATCGATATCTACTCAAACGTAATTGGTTTGTAATTTTATGACATTCCCCTCACACTGCATCTTGAAACGTTTTTCATTCGCAAAACCTTAGCTCAGATCGTTCCCATTTAAGGCACAGGAAAACGCCTAAATTTTACAAACCAATTGCGTTTGAGTATAATCCTCATTGAATTAAAAATTTTCCTGAAAACAAATCATATTCTTCTCCAGGTAAAAAAATCTTTTTCTGATTATCAGCAATGCAGCGCGCGGAAATAATTCGTGCATTGATAGCTTTATCTAAATTCTGCAGCTGCGGTTGAGTGTTTCCTTGCTGAGACGAGAAATCAAAACTAATCCGTGGAAAAAAATGTTTTTTACTAATCGCGCTAATATTAATTATTTTAGATTTTGTTTGCTTTAATTTTATTTCCTGCCAATTAAAACTTGTGGGAAAACTCCCCTTTAATAGATCAATAGCCCATTTTTTATATACAGGGTCAAGCGTTAAACTAAATTTAAGTTCTTGCGCTTCAATTTTAGCATCAACTGTCATTTTTACATTCCACTCTAAAGTATATTCATTAATAAATTTTAGGTACCATTGCTGAGAGATTGGGATTTTTCGCCAGATATTTTCTAAAACACTTTTTTTGTGATTAGAAAATGTAATTTTCCAATCCGCTTTTGAAGAATCATACCAGAGTCCAAATATACACACAGAAGTGTTCAAACCTACGTTTTGTGTCAGTTCCTTTTGCGCGTAATATAATTTAACTCCCTGGTTATGCGCTGTAACCTGCAATCGGCCTGATTGTAAAATGTTATGAAAATGTTTAGATGAGGGCAGCACATATTTTTTTATCATTGTAGAAATTTTTTTCTGTTTAGAATATCGTTGAAATTTTTTCCAAAACAGGATTAATTTTAATAGTTTAAGTTCAATAAAAGTTAAAGACTGAATTTTTTTATGCATATTAATATTGCGCGCTAAATCATCACAGCTTTTGTAACACCCAACTTTCGCGTCCTGATCATTGCCCATAAAAGAGAAAAAAACATCTTCTTTAGAAGAACATAAAGCTCTATGCCTAAACTCTTTTTGTTTCTTACTATTCCAAATATCTGAAAAATTATGCGCGTAAAT
>QNCH01000136.1 GCA_003645745.1 Candidatus Omnitrophota bacterium | reverse complement strand
GATTTTCACCCTTTGGGTGATGGTTGTCTTTTACTTACATAACCATTTTATCATCGGAGGCATTCTTTCCTTAAGCCTTTTTTTATTTTCTTTATAGGAGTTAGGGTATAACTAATTGTAATCGATAAATCAAGCGGGGTATTAATTTTAGCTCGTAGATTCCCGCTAAAAAATTGCGGGAATGACAATGTAGAAAATTTTAATTGTGTTCAAATGATAACTTTACGATGTCCCCGCTTGATTCAGAAGCTGTGAAATAATACCCCATTTTTACGTTTTTACTTTTTTTCTTAAGCGACACACAAAAAGGAACAGGCGAAAAACAGTGATTATTTCACAGCTTCTCACCGATTACAACTAATTTTAAAATTTAATCTAAATTATACTCCATCGCAGCAAGATACTCATATTGTTTAAACCTGCGTTTTACCTCACGCTGTGAAAGGTTAAGCAACATTTCTGCTCTTTGCGGATTCATTTTTTTCAATGAATTAAATCTATTCTCATTATAGATATAATCTTGCAAAGGAATACTCGGAGCTTTACTGTCAAGCAACAGCGGATTCTTCCCGGTTTTTGCTAAATCAGGATTAAACCGCAGAAGAGGCCAATAACCTGAGGATACTGCTTTTTTCTGTTCATCAAGGCCTTTAGTCATATTAATTCCATGCGCGATACAATGCGAATAAGCAATAATTATCGCAGGCCCATCATAACTTTCAGCCTCTACAAAAGCTTTTATCGCTTGCGCTGGGTTAGCGCCCATAGCAATCCTCGCCACATAAATATTACCATAGGTAATTGCCAATAAAGCTAAATCTTTTTTAAATAAAGGCTTTCCCGCAGCAGCAAATTTGGCAATTGCCCCCATTGGCGTTGCTTTAGACATCTGTCCCCCGGTATTAGAATACACCTCAGTATCCAAAACCAAAACATTAATATCCCTATTACAAGCTAATACATGATCTAAACCGCCATAACCAATATCATAAGCCCAACCATCTCCGCCAAGAATCCACACACACTTTTTGGACAAGTAATCAGCAATTGGCAAAAAATCTTTATACAAAGCATTGTCAGGCTGCCTGGAAAGTATAGTTTTTAATTTACTCACCCTGTCAGTTTGTTCTTTTATTTCCTGATGCGTAACCTGTTTTGCGGAAAGCAAAGCATCAAATAAATCAGCGTAATTACTCAATAAAGGCACTGCCGCAATTTTTTTAAGCAATTGCTGCGCTTTGTCTGTAATTTGTTCTATACTTAAACGCATACCAAAGCCAAACTCCGCGTTATCTTCAAAAAGTGAATTTGACCAGGCAGGCCCCTTACCATCTACATCTTTACAATATGGTGTTGTCGGCAAATTCCCACCATAAATTGAAGAACAGCCTGTAGCATTAGCAATCAATGCCCTATTACCAAATAACTGGGTCAATAATTTAACATACGGAGTTTCTCCGCATCCAGGGCAGGCCCCGGAAAATTCAAATAAAGGCCGCATAAGCTGAGAACCTTTAACTGTAGTTATGGGCACAGGCAAATCAGCTATTTTCAGATCAGGCAAAGATAAGAAAAAAGAAAAATTATCTTTTTCCTGATTCCTAATCGCTGGCTGCGGGACCATTTGCAACGCCTTTTTATCTGTAGGCTTGCCGTTCGCGTCTTTTTTAAACGCAGGACAAATATATACACATGCGCCGCATCCAGTGCAATCTTCCGGCGCCACCTGAAGCGTAAAAGCTTTATCCGCGCAATCTTTCCCTTTTGCCTGGGTATGCTTAAATTGAACAGGCACCTTATCCAGCAATTCTTTAGCATAAATCTTCATCCTGATTGCGGCATGCGGGCAAGCCAGAGAACACTGGCCGCATTGAATACATACTTGCGGATCCCACTGGGGTATATGCACTGCGACATTCCTTTTCTCAAATTGAGAAGTTGCCGTAGGATATGTACCATCTACAGGAAAAGCAGACACAGGCAAATCATCCCCTTTATAAGCAATCATTTCAGCTGTAACATTACGCACAAACTCAGGGGCATCCTCTGGAACAACCAGCGGCATCTTTATTTTACTTGTAGCCTCCGCAGGTACAATGACTTGTTCTATAGCATCTAATGATTTGTCAACAGCATTACAATTCATTGCCACAACCTTTTCACCTTTTTTCCCATAAGTTTTTTCTACTGCATCTTTAATCGCGTTAACAGCTTTTTCTATTGGCAAAATATTGCTGATCGAAAAAAACGCGGTTTGCATAATAATGTTAATCCTTGCGCCCAAGCCTAATTCCTCAGCAAGCTGATAAGCGTTAATTACATAAAATTTCAACTTTTTTTCAATAATTACTTTCTGCACTTCAAAGGTGAGTTTACCCCAAACCTCATCTTTTCCATAAGGGCTTGCTAAAAGAAAAGTCGCCCCTGTCTGGGCAGATGTTAATAAATCATATTTTTCAAGAAAAGAAAAATTATGACACGCGATAAAATTTGCTTCCTGAATAAGATACGTGCTGTGAATAAACTTTTTACCAAACCTTAAATGTGATATAGTCCTTGAACCTGCTTTTTTAGAGTCATAAACAAAATAACCCTGCACATAATTATCAGTTAATTCGCCAATAATTTTAATTGAGTTTTTATTCGCGCCAACTGTGCCGTCAGAGCCAAGCCCATAAAAAATACCCCGAAAATTATCCTGCGCCTCAGCAAAAAAATTAGTGTCTGTTTTAACATTTGTCATGGTTAGATCATCTTCAATCCCTACGGTAAAATCATTTTTAGGCGCAGAAGAATTTAAATTATCAAATACACCTTTAATCATCCCGGGGTTGAATTCTTTTGAACCTAAACCATACCTGCCTCCAATAATCAGCGGTAATTTTTTGAACGGAGCAGTAGAGTTTTCCAGAGATTCTGTAATCGCAGAACGCACATCAAGGTAAAGCGGGCATCCTACAGAACCAGGTTCTTTTGTCCTGTCTAAAACAGCAATCGCCTTAGTTTCCGCAGGTAAACACTGAATAAAATCATTCTTTGAAAACGGACGGTAAAGCCGAACTTTAACTAAGCCCACTTTTTCTCCACTGTTACGCAAGCGCTCAACTGTTTCCCACGCAGCTTCCCCCCCAGATCCCATAATCACAACAACCCGCTCAGCATCAGGCGCTCCGAAATAATCAAAAAGTTTATATTGCCTTCCTACTTGCAAAGCAAATCTATCCATTACTTTCTGAATAATCGCGGGAGCTTTGTCATAAAATGAATTTATTGCTTCTCTTTCCTGAAAAAATACATCAGGATTTTGCGCTGTACCTTTAATTAAAGGATTATCAGGTGTAAGCGCTCTTTGTCTATGAGCACGCACACAAGCATCATCAATCAATACTTTCATATCATCAAAGCTAAGCTCTTCTATTTTCTGAATTTCATGAGAAGTGCGAAATCCGTCAAAAGATAAAACAAAAGGAATGCGTGTTTCCAACGTCGCAGCCTGAGCAATCAGCCCCAAATCCATAACTTCCTGCACACTGCCTGCTAACAAAAACGCAAACCCTGTAGAACGCGCTGCCATAATGTCTGAATGGTCACAAAATATAGACAAAGCATGTGAGGCAACACTTCGCGCAGTCACATAAAAAACTGTAGGTGTTAATTCCCCTGCAATTTTAAACATATTAGGAATCATCAACAAAAGCCCCTGAGAAGCGGTAAACGTAGTAGTCAGAGCTCCAGCAGATAAAGCTCCGTGAACAGCTCCTGATGCTCCGCCTTCTGATTGTAATTCAGAGACTAAAGGAATCTGTCCCCAAATATTTGTTTGTCCCTTTGCTGATTTCGCGTCAGCCATTTCTCCAATACCGGAAGACGGTGTAATTGGATAAATTGCAATTACTTCATTTGTCGCGTGCGCGACATACGCCGCAGCTGTGTTCCCATCCATTGCAATCTTTCTTCTAACCATTATTTGTTTCCCCTCCTAACATTATTTAAGAACAGACAAGCCTGTCCACTGTCAGTAATTAGTAAAATACATTTGCTATTTTAAGGTAACACAAAAGCTTAAAATAAGCAAACAGAATTACCCCAAATCCTAAATAAAAATTCTAAAACGCTTTTTCAATAAATTTTGACTAATTTTTCCAAAAAAGAACACGGCCATGTTAACCTATGTTCTTATTATTCCAACAAAGAGCTATTGTTACCTAAAAACCTGAAAAAAAGACAAACCTCTCTTTTTAACTTTCTAAAATCAAACTTGTTGCCAGGATGATTTTAATTACGATAAACCAATCTGCTCCGCTGTGTTTGGGATACGGGCGTATTCTGCTAATAATTCACCTGATTGATTGCGTTCGATTATTGGCAATGCTTTGTCATAAATGTATTTTACCACTTCTCCGTTAATACTCAAACGTAATTGATTTGCAAAATTCAGGCGTTCCCCTGTGCTGATTTCCTGTTTCAAATTGCCGTTTGTGTCATTCTTTAGTTAGTTTAATTTTGCTTTTTAAGCTCTTTTAATCTTTTCTTTGCATATTTAACATAAACAGTTTTAGACTGAGAAGAAAATTTTAAAAATGAGTCGATCATTTTTTTTGTGTAAACAGTTTTTTTAGTCATAATGTTTCAGGGAACCTTTCCGCGAAAATAATCGCAAATTGATTAAGCGCTTGCTTCCAATGCT
>QNCH01000135.1 GCA_003645745.1 Candidatus Omnitrophota bacterium | reverse complement strand
GCAAAAGTCCTTCCTTCGCTCCTTTATCGAGCGGATTGTTGTTAACCACCCGGAAGCCGAAGTTTTCTATAACATCCCTATTATAAACAACAAAGGCAGAACCTCAAAAAGTGAAGTTCTGCCCATGTTACAAATTGGCTCCCCCGCGAGGACTCGAACCTCGGACAAATTGGTTAACAGCCAATCGCTCTACCAGCTGAGCTACAGGGGAATAATTTTTTTACTCTATTTCTGTATCTATATCTCCAAACGATTCCAATTTTTTCTCAACCTGAGGTTTGGAATTATCTGGATTATCTTGATTTGTAATTAAAGACAAAAGCATGATCAACATTGTGCAGCCAATAAATATTGTGCCAAACGCATTCACTGAAGAACGAAAAACAACATTAATTATGCCAAAAATTAATCCTACAGGAATAAGTTTACCTAAAATCCATGAAATTAAATTAAGCGCTAAAATTAACCCAATAAAAATAAGCATTAAAAGCGCTAACATTAAGACAATTCTACCCCAATATTTTTTAAATACAGCAAAACTATCTTTAATTGTAGCAACTATTTTTCCATCTTTAATGATCATCATATACTGTCCAAAAGCCAATGGCATTAGCACAAGAAAAAACAGAATAATAGTAATAAACATAAAAATCATCCCAATTACACCAAAAAACGGATTGTTGCCTCCGCCAATACTCAAAAATATCCCGCTGATAAACAAACCGAACAATAATATACCGCCTGCAATTAAAATACTCAGCAGGCTAAGGCCTAACAAACGCAGAAAAAATGACGCACAATCACTGATAAAATTTTCTGAATCAAACTCTCCTGTTTTAATTGTTGAAACCATTGCGGAAAAAACACCGCCTTCAAGAAATATCCAGCACAGCGACACTAAAAACAATACCACTCCCACCCCAGCGCTTACATCTGCTATTTTCTCAGGACTGGGCGCAGCTCCTAAAATAGCTAACATTATACCACCGCTAACAAGATTAAAAATTCCTACTACAACCATTAAAGGAACTAAATTTTTAGCAGCTTCAAACCCTTTTTTTACAGATTCTATTGCATTCATTTCTTCTCCTCATTATGTTATTATTGTGTAGATATTCAGACGTAATAGGTTTGTAATTTTATGACGTTTCACTCACACCGCACCAAACCAGCTGCGCCTAAGATTTGGTTTTTAGGTCAAATCGTTCCAATATAGGGCACAGGGAAACGCCTAAATTTTGCAAACATATTACGTTTGAGTAGAATGCACAATAAACAACCTTACCCCCCTTATTCAATTAAAATAAATATTAACAAAAATCGTGCAAATTGTCAAGCTATAGCCGATTATTTGTAATCAGTGATAGAAACGAGGAGCGTCACCATTATCTTATCAAAAAAGAAAGATGAGAAACGAGACTCAAAATTACAAACCCAATTATTACGGGTTTGATGAATCAACCCCCTACATTGCAATTTATTTTGTAATATTTACCAATCATTCTTGTTCGGGCAGATACGGAGATCCGCCCCTACGTTATAATTTATCTTATTAAATTCACCAGAGAACTCAACATCAGCCTAACTACACTTCTTGCCCAATCTCTATGACTGATATATTCAGCTATCTTCGGGCTATATTTGTAATACATATTTACAAATGTTTGCCCATAATAATTTGTCAGCAAATGTTTGTCCCTAAATCTGCTTAAAACTTTTACTTGTTCAGCCAAAGGAGTGCCATAGGCTGCTGTGGCAATAAAACAACTCTTTCCGCCACTGCTTGTGCTATTATTTGTGCGTTGAGCATCAGCCACACTGAATGTAATTACAAAGTCATCTGAATTTATATTGTCTGAGGAATCTTTGCATTTTACATAATAATTGCATGTAACACCATTTTTTAAACCGCTTACTTGCGTTGTATGGTTTAAGCTTGTGGTATTTGTAAATTGTGTCATATTTGCATAGCTTGTGCCTGCTGTAGCTGCATACTTGCAAGTTGCATTCTCATTTGTACTTAAAGATATATCCTGCTCAATTGTACCTGCGTCTATTTCGCCTTGAGGAAAAGCATTAGTTCTTAATGGAGGGGTTGTGTCAGGAGCTGCATTTGCTATGCTAAAGCTGATTGTAAAATCATCTGTGTTCACATTTTCAGCTGTATCCTGACAGCGAACATAATAGGTATAGCTTTGTCCGTCTGACAAACCTGTGATTGTCTGGGAATGAGAAGTTGAATTTGTGTTATTGAATGTATTCGGCAAATCAGCGTAAGCAACATTTGCGAACGGCCCGTATTTACAATCAGCTGTTTCATTTGTGGTTAGGGAAATAGAAGTTGAGGTTGTACCTGATGATAAATTTCCTGTTGGGTTCCCATTTGAACGCACTGGAGCAGTTTCATCATTTATTTCAGAAATAAAATAATCAATCTTTGAGACATAAGAACTGACTGAGTCTAAATCCTTTATCGCGAAATACGCTGTGCCTGTAGTAATGGGAATTGTAAAATCCGCTGACATCAGATTATATGATTCGGAAACCTTTGTCAGATCAGAACAACCAGGAGCAATTGCCGCAGAACTATAATTAGCATTTGTAATCAAAGATGTCGAATATCTTAGTTCATAATGATGAGAGTTACTTTCAACTCTTAAGTCTCCATGCCAATTAATCTGAAAATGCCCTTCGCCAAAATATGTACAACTAATACTAGTAACATTCTGCACATCTTCCGATTCTGCTTCTTGATAAAATTTAACTTCGTCAATAAACCAGCTCCATGTTCCTGGTGTAGGATAAATACCTCCTTTAGTATGGAAATAAAATCTGGTAAAACCATCATAATAATCCCAGCCGCTTGAATTTGTAGGATTATTGCCTATTTCATCATTATCTCCGCTTCTTGCTTGAGGATGCTCGTTAGCGATAATTTTTGTCCAGTACTGGGTACTACCTGGAATACTAAATGTATGATAAAAATGAATACCCGCGCTATTGCTTGGAATTTCAGGATCCCGCGTATATGTGCCAAAATGAAAATTCCGGTCACCTGATTGAATATATCCATCAGGCAATTTAACCCAGGCACACATCCGATTTGCCCCAGATGCCTCTTCAATAAGTGTTCTTGAATTAGGATTATCAATATAAAATGACTGAGGATGATCTCCGTTTTCTGCTAATTCCCAGGCTTCTGTAATATATTCAACACAATAATTAGTCTCTACAGCTCCAGGGCTGACAACAGGCAAATGATTTTCTGTACCGCTTTGATGCCTAAAATATCCTGTGCCCCCGCCAATAAGCCCGTTCGTATTTTCTCCTGTTTCGAAATCTGTTAGCATACAAGGCACCGTACTTACTTGAGTGCTGGCAGAAACACCATCTGTTTGTTCACTTTCATTTTCTGCAGCGTCATATGCTGATACTGTATAGCTATAACTGGTACTTGCTGTTAAACCTGTATCTGAATAACTTAGTCCTGTGCTTGTACTTATCTCTGTCCCGTCTCTAAATATCTTATAACCGGTTACTCCTACATTATCAGTTGAAGCTGTCCAGATTAAATCAATTTCTGTAGAAGAGGAAGCTGTTGCCTGCAAATCTGCGGGCACAGTCGGCGCAGTAGTGTCTCCTGCTTCTGCGATATTAAAACTAATCTCAAAATCATCTATGTTTGTATTCTGATTAACAGATGTATCTTGGCATTTTACATAATATATATAGCTATTCCCATCTGATAATCCAGTAACAGCCTGAGAGTGGGAAGTTGAATCCGTACTATTAAATATATTCGCCATATCATCATAAGAAACTCCAGCAGAGGTCCAGTATTTACAAACAGCGGTTTCATCTGTATTTAAAGATAAAGTTGTCCCTGCAGTACCTGCTGCTAATTCTCCTGTTGGCGTTCCATTACTTCTAACTGGCGGGGTTGTATCAGGCGCTGGCTCTGTAGCAGCACTTACTGCACTGCACTGAGAGCTTTCATTGCCTGCGGCGTCATAGGCTGATACTGTATAGCTATAACTGGTACTTGCTGTTAAACCTGTATCTGAATAACTTACGCCTGTGCTTGTATTTATCTCTGAGCCGTCTCTGTATATTTTATAACCAGTTACTCCTACATTATCTGTTGACGCGCTCCAGCTTAAATCAATTTGAGCTGATGATACTACTGACAAGCTTAATCCTGAAGGAACACTTGGACTCTCTGTGTCCGCGGCATTTGCAATATTGAAATTAATCTCAAAATCATCTGTATTTACATTTGGAGTACTTGCGCTGTCCTGACACTTGACATAGTAAGAGTAAGAATTTCCATCTGCTAATCCAGTAATTGAAGTTATGTGAGCGACAGTAGAACCAAGCGCAAATACTGTTTCAAAAACATCTGTCATCCCGCTGTATTCTATGCCTGATGTTGTTGAATATTTGCAGGTACCCATTTCATTTGTATTTAAAGAAAGATTTATTTCCGTAGTACCTGCGGCTAATTCTCCTGACGGTGCGCCATTGCTTCTAACCGGCGGAGTTGTATCCGGAGCCTGCTCTGTGGCAGCGCTTACTGCCGCGCATTGCCCGCTTTCATTGCCTGCGGCGTCATAGGCTAAAACTCTATAACTATAACTCGTATTTGCAGTTAATCCTGTATCTGAATAACTTAACCCTGTACTTGTATTT
>QNCH01000134.1 GCA_003645745.1 Candidatus Omnitrophota bacterium | reverse complement strand
TTGATGATTGTTATTTCCACCATGATTATTACGGGTTTGATGAATCAAACCCCTACGTTATAAGTTATCTTATTAAATTCACCAGAGGACTTAACATCAGCCTAATTACACGTTTCAACCCCGGCTTTTGACTGATATATTCGGCCATCTTCGGGCTGTATTTATAATACATATTTACAAATGTTTTCCCGCAATAATTCGTCAGCAAATGTTTATCTCTAAATCTGCTTAATATTTTCACTTCTTCAGCCAAAGGAGTGCCATACGCTGCTGTGGCAATAAAACAATTCTTTCCGCCACTGCTTGTATTATTTACTGCCTGTGTATTCGCTATACTAAATGTAATTACAAAATCATCAGAATTTGTATTCTCTGATTCATCTTTACATTTTACATAATAATTATATGTAAGGCCGTTTTCTAAGCCGCTTACTTCGGTTGTGTGGTTTGTGCCTGTGGTATTAGTAAATTCTGTCATCTCTGCATAGCTTATGCCTGATAGTGCTGAATAACGACAAGTTGCATTCTCATTTGTAGTTAGGCTTATGTCTGTAACAGTTGTGGCAGCACCTATCTCTCCTGCGGGGAAACCTTTGTTCCTTACTGGAGCAATTGTATCTGTTGTCACAGGAAAACCATCCCAAACTTCTATATTATCTATTGCGCTATAAATTTCATCTAAAGGATCTTTAGCCGCAAAATTACTATTTAAAGAAATATAGGTTACATAAGTTGCTGCACCAATTTTACCATTGTTATCCCATGTTTGATTTGCATTATCCAATGTTTCTATATTTACATCATACCATTGCTTAACAATTCCACTGTTAAAATCAATATACATTGAAAATTTATGCCAGTTACCATCATAAGCATTAGCAATTGTCACTGATCCATGAGTGCCGCCAGAAGAAGTTTGCCAAATATACATCAGTGGGTTAATGCCATGGTTACAATTCAAACTCATAAAAATATCCGCAGTAGCTTCTGGATCATCATTATGAACTCTAATAAATTTCATCCCAGGATATGGAGACCCAGAAAAATTTCCATAATGTCCTCTATTAAATCTTGCCCAAAATCGAATAAACATTCTCCCAGTTATAATTACCTCTGCAAAATTTATTTTATTTAACCCTCCATAATTCAAACCTACACCAAGATTACTTCTACTATTCACACTATTCGCATCAATTCCAGCGACAATTGGCTCAAGTTCTGTAGTAGAAGATCGATTAAATAACAAATATTTAGATCCAGCCAGAGCAGTCCAATTCTGCCCCATATCATCCGCATTATAAGACGTAACTACTTCAGTACACGCAGTATGAGTATCCCAATAACTTTGAGCGCTATTTGTAAAAGGATATCCTTTAGTAGTATTTGCATCCCCTGTCCAATCTTCAAAACCATAATCCACTACTTTTGTCTGTGCTATGACACTACCCACACAACCAACCACTATAATAATATTTATAGTAATTATTATATTTATTATTTTATACATCATCATCTTTCCCCTAATATTTTATCAAAAACGGCAAAGCCATCAGAATAATACCAACCAAAATGGTTAAAAGTATATTGTGGATAAAATATGAAAATACACATAATGCAATCTCAGAAAAACAATACAAGTGCCTCCCATTGTTTCTTGCCACAGACAAAATAGACCATACCAATAGCGCTAAAGAACATTGCAAAGGTTACAACTGTTAAATTAGATTCCCGCTAAAAGATTGCGGGAATGACAAAAATCTTTTTTTATAACCCTTTGCAACTAAACAACTTAAAAAGAAAATTCCTACTACATTAAATTATCCATTTTTTATAAATCCAAATTTCCCCACCAGCCGTCATAAAATCTCTTCAAATGCTCATAATATTCTTTATTCATAACATTCTTTTTTACATCCTTTTCTTTAAAAGAATAGCGGTAACCAGCACAATAACGCATTAAAACATCATTGGCATTAGATATCTTTTTAAACATTTCTTCGCATTCTTCTTTGTGTTTGCCCTTACACCGATCAGGATGATATTTTAATGCCAATTTTTTATAAGCACTTTTTATTTCCTTTAACGTTGCGCTCTCTCCTAAATCAAATATTTTACGCGCCGCGTCAATCTGTTCAAAACCTGCCATATTATATCCTCAAATTTTCCTTTATACTCAAACCTATTACGTTTGAGCATAATTAGATAGTTTCATAGATAACTGCTCTGATAAATCATTAATTGTACCTGCACCCAGCATCATTACTATATCTCCGCTTCTAACTATTCTAAGCAAATGTTCATTTACTTTTTCTAAAGGCAGAAAACAAGCATTCTTATGTCCATTTTTTTTAACCTCTTCACATATATTCCGTCCGGCAATGCCTTCTATTGGCTGTTCAAAAGCTGAATAAATCTCAGTCACAACAAGGCAGTCAGTATCAGTAAAGCACCTGCCGAACTCTTCTTTTAAAAACTTTGTCCTGCTAAAACGATGCGGCTGAAAAACACCTATTACTCTTTTCCTTTTACACATTTTTGCTGCTTTTAAAACCGCGCGGATTTCATTAGGATGATGCGCATAATCATCAACAATCATTACATCTCTGTAATTATTCCTTTTTACCTGAAACCTGCGCTCCGCGCCGCAAAAATTTTCTAAAGTATGAGCAATAATTTCATAATTTATCTTTAATTCAACTCCTAAACCAATACAAGCTAAGGCATTCAACACATTGTATAATCCAGGCACTTGCAGCTTAAACCTTTGCATAAATTTACCCTGATAAATACAATCAAATTCTGTCCCCCTATCGCAATAACTAATATTACACGCATAAATATCAGCGCTGCTTTCTAAGCTGTACGTAATTACTCTGCCAGTATACGCTTTTAATATGCTTTGCACATTCCTATCCTGCGCAAAACAAAACAATGTACCTTGCGGATTAATATTCACGGCAAACCGCGCATAAGCTTTAAGCACATTCTGCATATTCGCGTAATATTCTAAGTGTTCTTTATCAATATTAGTAATCACCGCGCAATCAGAATGCAGGCATAAAAATGACCCGTCACTTTCATCTGCCTCAGCCACAAAATATTTGCCCCTGCCATGCTCTGCATTGCCACCTAAATTGCTAACATCAGCGCCAATAGCATAACTCGGATTTAGCCCCGCGTTTTTTAATAAAAAAGCAGTCAAAGCAGTAACTGTAGTTTTTCCATGCGTGCCTGTAACTGTAATAGCGGTATTATCCCGCATCAAAATATCTAACAATAGAGCCCTTTGGATTAATTTAATCTTTTTCTTTTCCGCGCAAACAATTTCAGGATTGTTTTTCTGAATGCAGGAAGAATAAACTAAAACATCTTCATCTCCGACATTCTCGGCACAATGGCCTAAAAAAATTTCCGCGCCAAAAGATTTAAGCCTTTTAGTAATCTTAGTTTCTTTTAAATCAGAACCGCTCACACAATATCCCCTGCAAAGCAAAATATGCGCTAACGCACTCATTCCAACCCCGCCGATTCCAACAAAATATATTTTTTTGTTAGGAATAAGACTTTCAATTAAACACATACTTTACCTCAAATTTAGAACCTGTGCTGCCAAATTACCAGCAGCATCAGGAACGTGTAAATTAGAAACTAATTTTGACATACTTTTTAATAAACCGTAATCATTCAAAACTCTGCGAATAATCTTCTGAATATGAAACGCGCACCGTGCGTTCTGAAGCGCCACAAATGCAGCTCGATGTTTCGCCATAAATTCAGCATTCGCAATTTGATGCGCATACGCGTACGGATAAGGCACTAAAATCGTAGGCAAAGCAAAATAGCTTATTTCGTTTAATGTTGCTGCCCCTGCCCTGCACACAGCTAAATCAGCCGCACTATATAAACTCCCTATATCTGAAGAATAAGCAAAAACTAAAGCTAGAACATCTAATTTCTTATATTCAGCTTTAACCCTTAATTCCTCCGTCTCTCCAGTTAAATGAATAATCTGTACTCCGCGTTTTTCTGAATCAGTACATAATTTTAAAGCCTGGATAAAACTATTATTCACAAAATTAGCGCCCTGGCTGCCGCCAAAAACTAAAATAGTAAATTTATCAGGATCTAATCCTAAACTTTGCCTTGCAGATATCTTAAAAATTTTTTTTAGTCCCTTACGCAAAGGATTGCCAGTAAAAATAACATCCCCGCGTTTAAAATACTTCCTGCTTTCTATAAAACCGATAGCAACTTTATCAGAAATTTTTGCTAAAAATAAATTCGCTCTGCCAGGATAAATATTTTGTTCACAAATCAAAGTGCGTTTGCCTAAAATTTTTGCTAAAACAATAGCCGCAACTGAACCAATACCCCCAAATCCAATTACCGCGTCTATTTTAAACTGTAACAACAAAAAAAAGACTCTAATCCCTGCTTTAATAAATTTTAACAAAAAATAAACTTTTTTTAACAAGCAGACAAAAAAATTTCCGTTACAGGATAACGGCAGTATATCAACGCTGACTACAGGAAAACCCGCGCTGCTAAAAATTTTTTTTTCTATATCCTTTTTTGTGCAAAGAAAAATAATTTCTACAGTCCTGTCCAAAATCCTAAGCTCTTCAGACAAACTTAAAGCCGGATAAATATGCCCGCCTGAACCAGAAGCACAAATCAATATTTTCATCTGTCTCTTCCAATATTTAAAATCAGTCCAACATAAATCATATTAAAAACCAATGCTGTGCCGCCATAAC
>QNCH01000133.1 GCA_003645745.1 Candidatus Omnitrophota bacterium | reverse complement strand
GCGTCAAGCTTTGCAGTGCATAAATTAAAATTTGTAATAATGTTGTTCAGTAGCGAATATAATGCCCCCTGAGACATACCACAATTACGCACGGCTGTTGCAACGTCAAAAACTCCATCTTGATTAACTACATCTGTAATTGCTAATGTAGAATTGTAATTAGTATCTGTAACTGGCATATTCTAACCCCCCTCAAATTAAGAGGATAAGATAGGGATTTTTTTAAAACCCCTATCACTCCCCTTAAAAATTATTGCCCAATAATCCCTATTGATACGGTCGTTCCTGTAAAATCGGTCGCAGCCGTTCCATCTTGCTCAAAGGAGCTAATTGTTAGCGTTGTTGAATTAGTTTTTGTAACCTGAATATAACTAAATGCAGCGTCTAACCCGCCAGTGATTGCACACCCAATGATTGCAGTAATTGAACTAATTCCGTGATCAGCTAAAGAAATAGTAATAACATCTGACGCTGATTCAATAGGTGCAGTCAATACAACTACTTTTTGCTTTCCTGAAAATTCCGTTCTTATCGCTACAGTGCCTGTAATTGTCGCCATTTTTTAATATCTCCTGTTTGGTATGGTTAAGTTAATCCCCCTGAAAAATATTCCTTTTCAGGGGATTAACTATTTTTCTTGTTTATACTAATGCAGTCGCAGCAGTATCGATCTGAATAACACCATAAGCTTTAGAATTAAACATTAATTTCTGGATTCCACCAATTATGCTTGTTGCAAAACCAGTCTGATTTCCATAATCAAATGTTTCCTCTACCCACTCATTGGTATTTTTCCCTCTCATAAATCCAACTGCCTGCCTACCGCAAAGCAAAGCACGGAAACAATCAGCTGAAAAATCAGTACCTGAGCCAGAAGCTGCAAAATTATTTCCTGCTACTGATATATCCAAGAAGGGAACATACTCGTGTTCCTTCAAAATAACTTTATCCCAAATGCCCAGTGCGCCAGTAAAAATAGGATTATCTTTACCTCTAACTGCAGCCTCTCTCCTTGATTGATCAAACCTTGCATTGTTTTTTAAATCCAATGCCTGCCACGGATGGATAAACATTATCCAAAAATTTTCTCCGCCAACTCTTAAAGGTATCATTTTAGGAGTAGATGTGCTTGCTTTTACTGCAGCTCTTGAAATTAGCTCAGGAGTAAGTAAATCTGTAGAGGCTAAACTATCTGCGCCGTTTGTGTAATCAGCGCATAAATAGCGCGCGCCATATCCTGCTGCACTATCAGCGTCAGGGACTTTGTCAGGAGAGTTTGACCACGTTAAAAAATTAGTACCATCGTCAAATGTTCCCAAACAATCGCCATTAATTGTAGTGATTAATTGGTTTGTGACTCCGCCCATTTTTAAGAAAATTTGACGCTCTATAAACTCTTGCCCCTGTATAGATAACTTATCCCGTGCATCAGATCTTAAATCAAAAGCATTCTTTTGCTCGTCAAGTTTTCCGTCTAATCTCTCAGCGCATCTATACTGTGCAAGAGTTACAGTTTCAGAGTAAGCGTCTCTTCTTGATTCGTTTCCTTCTAATTCACCAGAGGAAACACCAGCGGTAGGACTGTGTTTTGCAGTAAGACTAAAAGTCTTTGTATCTCCCTTTTTTTTCTGAAAATCGTTTTGAATCTGAACAATATTGTTTTGACCTTCGCCCATCATTCCCTGAGCGTTGAAATACAAATTGTCTATGATGTTTGCATATACTTCCTTAGACCATATTTTTGCGGTTATGTCAGCGTTTAAAGCAATATTAGCCATTTTGTTGTGCCTCTTTCTGATATGTTACGTTTAGAAAGAATTAGCTACAACTCTCAAATAAAAGTCTTTTTCTTGTTGCGGGCTTTAGTTTTGCATATTGGTTTGGTGAAAAATTGGCAACGTCCTGAGGAGTTAAATCAGACTCACTCACTCGTCTTGCCTCTACACCACCGCCGTTTACCGCAGCCGAAGAGTTTCTTTTCTGAGAATTTGCAACCATTCTCTCGACATTTTTCCGTTTCTTCCCTTCTAACTGCGGCGTAGATTTTACCGTTTCTCCATATTTGGGATTTAATTTTGCAACTTGATATATAAAATCAGGGACATAACCATTAACGTCCGCTGCTATGGATTGCATTTTCATAGCATAAATCCCTGATTTGTCTTGTGCCATAATTTCAGAGGCTAATTCACAAACAGTATCAAATTGACTATCCTTAGCCCTTGCTTCTGATTCCTGATCGTTCAATCTGCCTTTGATGATTTCTGCTTGATGTGCTTTTTCGTCACTTTCAAGCTCTTTTTCTTTGCGTTCAAGCTCTTTAACTTTATCGTGATTCTCTAAATCCGCTTGTGTTAATACTTTTTCAGGGTCGTCATCAATTACACCTGATTCTTTTAGCTGCCTCTTTAACTCTTCAATTTCTTGAGTTTTAGCTGCTAATTTTATTCTGCTTAACTCTTCCTTCCTTTCAGCTTCTTGCGCTCTTCTTTTAGAACGCTTTGCGCTGAAATACAAACCCTTTTCGTTGCTATTATAAGCTTTAATTTGTTCTTCTTCGCTTAAAGGCTCTTTTTTATTATCTTCTTTTGCTTTAGGTTCTTCTTTTTGCGATTCTTCTTTTTGCGATTCTTTTTTTTTATCCTCTTCGTTCTTCGCAATTACACCACTATCCTGCCCCATCTTAATCTCTTCAGGACTTAACCCGCTTAAATCAGGTCCTGATACCTCTGCTTGCATCTCTTCCTGTAATGGAATAATGTCAAATGTTGACTCTTGCCCTTCATTTTCCATATATTACCTCCTTCTTTGGTTTATGGATTGACCCCTTGTTGCTGCGCAGCCATCATTGATTGTTTAATCTTTTCCTTTGTGGCTGCTGGCAACATAGACTCATCAATAATTACATCAGGCGGTATCGGCGCACCGCTCTGGATTAAATCCATTAAAAGCATATAATTAGCGTATTTTACTGTTTCGCTATTTGAGCCTTCACCTACTGCAATATCATATTTTGTGGTTTCAAGGTCGGTTAAAATCTGGTTAAATAACATTGCAACTGCTTCGTCATCAACTTCCATCTTCATTTCAGAACCTTCCATTACAGGCGTGACATTATCCCGCATTACAGGTACTGAAAAATTTTTCTGCAAAAAAGCAGAGCCGCAAACTTTTGTGGCTGTATCCACTGTGTAAATCTGCCCTAATTGAGACATTATAAATCTTCCAAGTATTTTTTTAGTGCGGCTTAAATTATCCAAAATCACCTGAATCATAACCATCCCCTGCTTTTGCCGCAGGTGTATGGCTCTGCCTGATTGTGTTTTTTCGTTCATAGCTAATAAATCTGCATTAATACCGCTAACTTCTTTTAGATCGTTTGTATTTTCTGCCGCCATTTGAGCGTGTCCTTGCGACAACGGCATTGGATGTATTTGCTTTGGCTCAATTTGACCTTCCCATTCTAATACATAGCCAGAACTTGAACCTTTTTTACGCAAATCAGCTTTATTAACTCTTGCATTTTTATGAACAATCCAGCCACTATTTGTTGAACTGTTTAAATGAACAAGTTCTTGCGTTCTGCGTTTATTTAATTCTCTTTGCAGGTCCTTTAAATTTCTAATTATCCCCTGACTCATATATTCTCTATTTTTCAACGGGACTGTAATTCTGTATGAAAAAAATGGAATAAATGGGTATTCTTTCCATTGAGGATAAAACTGGCAAACATAAGAATCAATCAGGGTATTGCCAACCATTGCATCAACCCAGATTTCAGGGATATAACGTGTTATTATCGCAGTATTTTCATATTGGGATACAAACTCCTCTGCTTCTTCTTTAGAGTCTGTTTCTTTAGTCACTCCTTGCTGCGCGTCAATAACAATATATCTTAATACATATTTTTTGTAGTAATATTCGGTTAAATCATAAAATTTTTCTGTCTGGCTGTCTTCGTTCCATATGTTTTGATTTAAATTTGTTGTTCCACCTGTAGGGTAATCATCTAACTTTCTGTGCGCAACACCATCAGTAATATCAAAATTAATCTTCCCGTCTTCAATCTTTTCAATATCTTTCTTTTTCTGAGGAAATAATTGAATAATCTGGTCTTGCAATAAATTCGGACTGAACTTAACAATATATTTTGCGTCCGATAAATCATACTCAACTGAATTAGGGTCAACAAACATTTGAAACGGTGATACTTTTTTGAGTTTCAATGCTCCATTAATCAAGTCGTATGTGTAATCCATATAAGGTTCAAGCCATCCCTCACCGCAAATATTGCCGTCTTCAAATTGCTCTGACATTTTGTCTTCGCCGTTAGTAGATTTCATTACATTTTTTAACAATTTTGTTGCAACTTCGGCAAGTAAGCCGTCTTCTTCACCTTCTGGATATGCCCTAAAATCTGTTCTATTTTGACGCTGCACGCCTGAAATAAGGAATATGTTAGGACGTATTTTGTTAATGGTTAATGCCCTTATCCCACGCTTTCTTAGATTTTCTACATCAGAATCGTCGTGCTGCTTGCCTGCAAAGAATTCAAAATCCTCTGTGGCTGCAACTTGCCAGCTTTTCTTTCTCTCTCTGGCAATCCTGAAATCATTAAGTATTTTTACTTCTCTTTTTTCTTTCATATTTTTAAACCAATTCTGGAGTTAAAATGTCGTCGTCAACTTCTCTTTCGTAAGCGTCTCTATGCTTTTCAACTGGTTTCACTTCGTCAAAGCAGGCACTCATCATCATATAACAATCAG
>QNCH01000132.1 GCA_003645745.1 Candidatus Omnitrophota bacterium | reverse complement strand
TTGAATTTAAAATGATTTAATTTTCAATTAAAATTAAGAAATTTATTCATTCATTTCAAATTATAAATTTCAAATTGTAAATTAACGTTGACTGGTGACTTTTTTTAACTTGTTTAGTTGTAAAGAAAAATTTTTGTCATTCCCGCAATTTTTTAGCGGGAATCTAATTTATCAAAAAAATGGGGGAAAGAAATGTTAAAGAATATGAAGTTAGGAATGAAGCAGGCAACAGGGTATGGACTAGTTCTTTTGTTGGCAGTTTCTTTGGGGGTTGCTGGTTATAGCGCGATTTTTAAGATTTCTAAAGCAACATCAGTCGCGGATGACCAGAATCGGCTGATAAAATATGCTCTGGAACTTCGCAGAGAGGAGAAAAATTTTATTATAAGGCATAATGACCGGGATGCGGATAAAGTCTATAGTTGGTTAAATAAGATTAAGGTTCAGATTGATAATACTAAGGGAACTTTAGAAGAAGACATTGGGCTTCCTAAAAGTGTTTCCGCGTATGAAAACGCGTTTACAAAGTTCCTTGAACATACGAAAAAGCAGAAGGAAGCAGAAAAAACAATGGTTACAAATGGAAGGATGTTTTTACAGATAAGTGAAGAACTTCGGCAAGACGCTAAAAAGGTAATGAATACAGCAGTTGATTTTGAGCAGCTTAAAAAAGGAGTAAAATCAGCAGATAATCAGAACCGTTTAATAAAATATGTTCTTGAAATAAGGCTGCAGGAAAAAAATTATATAATGCGTCAGGAACAGGCTTCTGTTGATAAAATTAATGTAATATTGGATAAAATAAAGGTACAGATTGAGAATACAGAAGGAACATTAGAAGAAGATAAGGGGCTTGTTGAAGTAACAGAGTCTTATAAAAAGGCATTTGAACAGTATGTCAGCAGTACAAATGAAAAAAATAATATGAAAAAAATTATGACAATGAGCGCAAGGGAATTTATTGATAAATCAGGAGAACTTCGTGAAATAGCAAAGGCTGAGATGACCTCTGTGATGAAACTATCACAGAGGTTGATGATTGTACTTGTAATCGGTTGTGTTGTCATTGGATCAGTATTTGCTTTTTTTGTTACAACCAGCATTACCACGCCTGTATCTAAACTGGTCTTTATGGTAAATAAAATGGCAGAGGGGGACTTGACTCAAAAAGTTAATATTGAAAGCAAAGATGAGATTGGAGAATTAGCAAAAGCATTAAATATTACTACTGCAAAGTTTGAACAATCTATGTTACAAATTAGTGATGCAGCAAACCAGCTTGTCTCTGCAACAGAGGAAATATCGTCTTCATCACAGCAGATATCTGATGGGGCGCAGCAGCAGGCAGCCAGTTTTGAAGAATTATCCAGCTCAGTGCAGGCAACCGCGCAAAATGCGAAATCCGCAAATGATGTTTCGCAGGAATCAGTAATAAAAGCGCGGAACGCAGAAGATTCAATGTCTGGTACAGTTGAAGCTATGGGGGGCATTGAAAAAGGATCAGCACAGATCGCTGAAGCTGTGAATTTGATTACTGATATCGCTGACCAGACCAACCTCTTGGCTTTGAATGCTGCAATAGAAGCTGCGCGTGCCGGTGAACATGGAAAAGGATTTGCTGTTGTTGCTGATGAGGTTAGACAGTTAGCAGAAAAAAGCGCTTTATCAGCAAAAGACATTACGAATTTAATAAATAGGAGTTTGAAAGAAGTTACTGAAGGGGTAAAAGTATCAGAGGATGCTGGAGAGAGCTTAAAGGAAATAGTTGCAAGTATAGGAACAATAACAGAACAGCTAAAGCGTATATCTGAAGCTACACAAGAAGAAGCTGCTGCAATGGAGCAAAATACATCTATTACAGAATCAAATGCAGCATCATCTGAGCAGTTAGCAGCTTCATCAGAAGAGATCGCGTCTCAAGCAGAAACTTTGCAAAATTTAGTTGGGCAATTTAAAATCAGTGAAAATAAAGGTATGGCAGAAACAGGTTAATACTCAAACGTAATTGGTTTGTAATTTTATGACATTCCCCTCACGCTGCATATTGATTCGTTCTTCATTCGTCAAACCGCAGACGCAGCAAGCTGCGCCTGCGGTTTGACTTAGGTCAGAACGTTCCAATCTAGGGCACAGGGAAACGCCTAAATTTTACAAACCAATTGCGTTTGAGTATAACTAATAAAAAGAAGGAGATTTCAGAGCCTAAAATAAAAAAATCGAAAGTAGATAAAGTCGGAGCAGAGGAATTGAATTTAAGAATAGGATAATAATGATAACAAAATAATAAATTTTTTGTAACAATAAGTCATTACAGGTTATTCCTGTTATTTATCATTTCCCCATTTTTGTCATTCCCGCAATCTTTTTAGCGGGAATCTATAACTTACTCCCCGCTTCACTCAGAAGCTGTGAAATAATACCCCTTTTTTACGTTCTCACTTTTTTTCTCCGACGAGATACAAAAGTGAACAGACGAAAAACAGTGATTATTTCACAGCTTCTCACCGATTACTTTTTCTTTAAGAATTCTCTTGACAAGTAACCAAGTTTATTGTACATTTATACTGACAGACTGGTCAATCAAATAAAGGAAGCTTTAAAATGAGGACAAAAGACACAAAGAAAAAAAAAGCACTTATTGACAGAAGGAAAACCCAGATATTAGACGTAGCAAGCCTTATCTTTTCTAAAGAAGGGTTTGCCAAGGCAAATACGGATGAGATAGCTAAAGCGGCAAACGTGGGTAAAGGCACAGTTTATCACTACTTTAAGAATAAAAGAGCGCTTTTTCTCGCTGTGGTAGATAGAGGGTTAGAGCAACTGAAGGGTGCAATCCTCATAGAAGCTGAGAAGACAGATGACCCTTTGGAAAAAATAGAAAACGCAATGAAAACCTATTTATCTTTTTTTGAGAAAAATAAAAACTTGATCGGTATTTTAATCCATGAGCAGAGTAGTTTTCAGAAAAGAATCGCTAAGCATTATTTTGAGCATTATTATGGCAATGTTGACAAGATAAAACAGACTTTTAGGGCAGGCATGGATCAGGATTTAATAAAGGGTATGGATATTGATAGTGTTATTAGTGTGTATACTAGCATGCTTAATGGGTTGATATTTATGTGGCAGATAGAAGGCAGAAAATATCGGCTTATTGATAAAGTGTCTATTGTAACAAAGATATTTCTTACAGGAATAATTAAGGATAAAAAGAGAAGAAAAGAGTATGAAAAAGAAAAATAGTTCTAAAAAATTAAGTTTTTTATTACAGAAGATAATGCAAGTTCTTCATGCTTAAGGAAGGAAAGTTCTTACGGAAGAAAATCTCACCTTCCACCAATATTATGCCCTTTCTTTGCTAAGCAAGAAAGGCTTCTGGAAGATGAGCGATTTAAAAGAAAAATTATTTATACTCAAACGCAATTGGTTTGTAAAATTTAGGCGTTTTCCTGTACCCTATCTTGGAACGTTCTGACCTAAGTCAAACCGCAGGCTCAGCTTGCTGCGCCTGCGGTTTGCGAATGAAGAACGAATCAATATGCAGCGTGAGGGGAATGTCATAAAATTACAAACCAATTACGTTTGAGTATAACGTCTATTTGAACGGAGTAAATCGTATGTATAGCAAAAAGATTATATATATCAGTTTAAGTATCTACCTATTATTATTTTTAAGCGCTATTGGCTCGGCTGCCGAGTCTCAAAAAGAGATTATAGTTTTAACAGAGAAAGAGGTCATAGAAATTGCTCTAAAGAATAATTACGATATCCTTTTTAAAAAAGAAGAGATAAAAGAAGCTCAAGCCCGGCTCCAACAGGCGTGGTCGCAAGTCTTGCCTTATATAAGCGTAAACGCAAGTTATACCCGTTATGAAAATCATCCTATGTTTACCTATGAGGACAATCGAGGCTATAGTTTTTCGGCTACTCAGCTTCTTTTTTCTGGCGGAAGAGTGGCAAATACAATAGATTCAGCAGGTAAAGGTTTAAAAGCAACTCAGGAAGGCAGCAAGGAGTTGGAAAATAAGATTATATATAGCGCAAAACAATCATTTTACAATATTATATTGGCCAAAGAATTTGTGAGAATCAGAAAGGAAACTTTAGAGTTAGCCGAAGAAAATTTATCTATAACCAAAGAGCGCTGCAAGAAGGGAGAGACTTCTCATTATGATCTCTTAAGGAGTGAAGTAGAAGTAGCTAATATCAAGCCTCAGCTTATAAAAGCAGAGAATTTCTTGAAGGTGTCTTATAATTTCCTAAAAGTTTTATTGGGAATTGACCCTGCCAAGGGAATCGAAGTAAACCCCATTAGAAATTTTATGAGTGAAAGCATTAAGGCCGTTTCTAACGGGGTAAAAGGAGGGTTTAATTATGTTCCAGAAGAGATTGATTTAAACCGAGAGGTAAATCTTGCCTTAGAGAGAAGGCCAGCATTAAAAGAAATAGCTTTACAGGAGAAGGCTGCGAAAGCACAGGTAAGAGCTACCTTTGCCGGATATCTGCCGCAGGTAAACCTTAATTTTACTGATTATGCCAACCAAAAGGAATCATTTTCAGTAGGCAGAGAAAAGTACGATGATTACTGGATAGCAGGCATTACAGTAAGTATGCCTATTTTTGATGGTTTTTTGACTCATTCAAAAGTGAAGGAAGCAAAAGCCAGAGAAAGGAAGATTTGTATTCTAAAAGATAAATTGACTGATAATGTAAAAATCGAGGTAGAAAATACAATTTTAGATTTAAAAGCGGCTAAAAGTACTGTTGAATCCCAAGAAGAAAATGTAGCCAGGGCAAAAGAGGCCTATCAAATTATAAGGCAAAGGTATGCTTTAGGACAAGCTTCGCAATTAGACTTATTA
>QNCH01000131.1 GCA_003645745.1 Candidatus Omnitrophota bacterium | reverse complement strand
TGGAACGTTCTGACCTAAGCCAAACCGCAAGCGCAGCTCGCTGCGTTGAGGTTTGGCGATTGAAGAACGTTTCAAAATGCGGTGCCGGGGGACATCATAAAATTGCAAACCAATTACGTTTGAGTATAACACAACTTCTTTTTGTAATCCCTTAAAAAGGAATTTCATACTAAATTTAATCTTAATCGGGTTTAATTCCCCGCAGCTTGCTGCGTTTTTTTTGAAAAGTTTTTGATACCTCGTAGCTTGCTGCGGAGTAATTCATTTAAAAACTCCAGGTAATATGATCATTGTTTCCTGAAAAAACTGCTTTTCCATAAACAATCTCTGCTCCTGAGTCTAATTTTCTTTTAACAGAAATGTTAATTGATTTAAGTTCAGGATATTCTGCTGTTAGGCCTAAAATAATATCAATTGCTAATTTTTTCACGATGATCACAAATTTTGGCCTGAATTTAATTTCTAAAACAAAAGACAAAAAATTTTTGCCAAAACGCAAATCTTTTATTTCAAAATCCTGGGCAGGCGCGCGGAAACCATGAATAAATTCTACCAGGCATAAAGCACTGCGCTGCGTTAACTGCTGTTTTACCATAGGCAAAGATAATGAATATTTAAAAATTACTACAACAGAAACATATAATAAAATAATAAAAAGCATAAGTAAACATAACTTTTTATTATTTTTTAACAATGTTTTTAAAATATCTTGATATGCCTTAAGTCCATTCATAATGTAAAATAGATAAAATTACCCCAGCCGCGTTTTCAGAGCGTAATACATTTTTCCCCAAAGAAACAACAAATGCCCCTTTTAGCTTAGCCTGAGCAATTTCCTGCTCACTAAAATCACCTTCAGGCCCAATAAGAACAAGTATCTTCCCTTCTAGTTTATGTGCCTTAATTATAGTTTTTAATGAAACAGCATCTTTAGCGCACGCGCATAAAAATGCCCGATCATATTGATTAATTGTTTGCACTAAATCCATAAATTTAGTAATCGGCCGAATTTCCGGAACATACGCACTGCCGCATTGTTTAATCGTTTCCAGAGCGATTTTCTGCCAGCGCACGATTTTTTCCTGTTTTTTAGCATCTTGTATTTTAACAATAGTCCTTTGCGTAAGCAAAGGAATTATTGTTTTTACCCCTATTTGGGTTACATTGTCCACAATAGAATCAAATTTAGATTTTTTAGGTATTGCCTGAGCTAAGACAAATTCAAGACTTTCCGGCTGGATAAAAATTTTTTGTTTAATTTTTATTTTAGCGCTATTTGAGGTAATTGACTCAATCACACCCAGGTAACGCATGCCTCTGCCATCAACAGCCAACACTTCATCCCCTACCACAAGCCTTAAGACTAAATATGCGTGCCTTGCTTGTTGTTTGTCGATTAAAAAATAACCTTCGCTAACATTTTCAGGAAAAACATAAAAAGTATGCATAATTTAATATATACTCAAACGCAAACCGCAGGCACAGCTCGCTGCGTTGAGGTTTGGCGATTAAAAAACGTTTCAAAATGCGGTGCAGGATGACGTCATAAAAGTGCAAACCTATTACGTTTAAGTATAGGTTTGTTTAAGTTTATTCTTAAATAAAAAAGTTACTACTTCTTTTGCGTAAACAAATCCTTGATCAGAGTAAATAGCTGCGATTATTGCTTCTAAAGTTTCAGCAATTGCTCGGTCTCCCTTGAATATATTAGTAGATTTCTCACCTTCATTTGTTATAATGTAGTCATCGAGATTCATCGAGCGGCCAATCTCTGCTAATATTTTTTCATTTTCAAGGAAAGCTTTTTTTTGTGTTATCTGCCCTTTTGTTTCAAGCCCTTTCTTAATTAACAAATCACAGAGTACAACTTTAATTATAGCATCGCCTAAAACACAGAAAGCTTCTTGATGATTTTCTAACGGTTTTTCATAAGCGAGCGCTTTTCTTGTTAAAGCGCGAATTAATAAATTTTTATCTAAAAATTTATATCCAATCTTGTTCTCAAATTCTATAGTCTGCATTAGAATGCTCCCTTCTATTTAAATAGATGCTTTTTATTTGAATTTTATTATACTTTGATGTTATTTTTTTGTCAAAAATATAGTTAAGAGATGTAATCAGTGACTGAAGCGAATGCCCCCCTCAATGGTAGAATAAATTCCATAGCAAAAGCCAGAGATTTTTCCATAGTGTAAAGTAAGATAACCAGAAAGCTTTTTTTAGTGCATAATTAGTACTGAAAGGAGCTGATGAAATGTTGGGAGTAGAAATGTATATAACGATACAATCACTAATGGAAAGAGGGTTGAATAAAAGCCAAATATCGAGAATAACAAAACATGATTGGAAAACAGTTTCTAAAATAGTGGAAAAAATAAAATCTGGGGAAACTGCGCCTATCCAAAAGCCGCATCCAAGTATTTTAGATAGCAAAAAAGGCGAAGTATTAGAATTAATAGAAAAAGGATTAACCGCAGTAAGGATACATGAAGAAATGCTTTTAGCTGGAGTAAAGATTAGTTATTCAGCAGTTAAATCATATTGTTCAGGGCTAAAGAAAAAACATGATATATTTGTAAGGATACATACAGATCCAGGAGAAGAAGCACAAGTTGATTTTGGATATGTAGGCATAACACGAGATAATCATGGGAGAAATCGTAAAACCTGGGTATTTAATATGCGTTTAAGCTATTCTCGAGAAGATTATTTTTTAAAAGTATATAATCAAAAAGTAGAGACATTTATAGAATGCCATGTAAAAGCCTTTAAATATTTTGGAGGAATTCCCAAGTATGTAAAGATAGATAATTTAAAAGCAGCAATATTAGAAGCTAATTTTTATGAGCCTGTATATCAACATTTATACAAAAGCTTTGCAGATTATTATGGATTTAATCCGCTGCCTTGCCGGATATATTCTCCGAACGACAAAGGTAAAGTTGAGTCTGGGATAAAATATGTAAAGAGGAATTTTTTTTCAGGCCGCACATTTAAAAATGGAGATGAGCTTGATAGACGATTACAGGACTGGCTGGATAGAACCTGCAATAGAAGAATTCATGGAACCACAAGAAAAATTCCTGCTGAAGTTTTTGAGAAAGAAGAGCAGCCTGTGTTAAAGAAGTTACCCTTAGAAAATTTTAAGATTTTAAAGGTTGGGGAACGAAAAGTTTATCATGATTGTCATATATTTGTTGATTACAATTATTATTCTGTACCGTTTGAATATGTTGGTAAAAAGGTATCTGTAGAATTAAGTGATAAGTTTTTAAAAGTTTACTATGATAATAAACGAGTGGCTATGCATAATAAAATAGCAAATGATAAAGGCTGCTTTAGAACAGAAGAAAGTCATTATCCAAGATATAAAAGATTTTCCGATACAGAGTATCAAGAAAAATATCTTGATAAAATGTCTTCTATTGGTAAATATGCTCGACAATTATTTTTTTTCATTAAGGCAAAATGTCCTAATTATTGGTATAGGCCGATACAAGGTATTTTGTCTTTACTAAAAAGCTATCCAAAAGAGGTAGTAAATTTATCTTGCAAGAGAGGATTAGCTTTTGGAGTATATCAATATCAAATTATTAAAAAAATATGTTTTAATGGCAGCTATATATTACCATTAGAATTTTTTGGAGGAAATTATGCAAACGCTCAAAAGTAGGTTAAAAGATTTTAAGTTATCAGGTATTTATAATTCATTAGAAGAACGGCTAAGGTATGCTCAGGATAAAACATTAGGTTATAATGAATTTTTAGAAATACTTCTTGAAGACGAATTTAATAATAGACGAGAAAATAGTTACAGGAAAAGATATTGCAAAGCTAAATTACCAGCATATAAATCAGTTGAAGATTTTGATTTTGCATTTCAACCCTCAATAGATAAAAGAGTAATCAATGATTGTTTAACTTGTAATTTTATCAAAACAAGGAGAAATATAGTTTTTATTGGTAACCCCGGTACAGGAAAAACTCATTTATCAATTTCTTTAGGGCTCCAAGCGTTGAAGAAAGGATATAAAGTTTTATTTACATCTGTATCAGAAATGTTAAACGCGTTACATATGTCTAAGGCAGATAATAGTTATTATCAAAAAATTCAGCAATATCTTGCTATAGATTTATTAATCTTGGATGAATTAGGTTTTAAGAAATTGCCTGAATACAATGTGAGTGACTTTTTTGAAATAATTTCTAAAAGGTATGAACATGGATCTGTAATCATCACAACAAACAAACTCTTTGAACAATGGGGAGATATTTTCACAGATAGTGTATTAGCCTCAGCTATTTTGGATAGGATTGTACATTATTCAACAATAATCAAAATAAATGGGCAAAGTTATCGCGCTAGAAATTTAAAGAAAGGAGGGAAATAGTACTTTTTTTTAGCTTATTAGGTATGGAAAAAAGTCTGGCGATAGCTATGGAATTTTACTTGACTTTGAGGCTCCGAGTGCCATAAAAAGATGGGTCCTTACCATGGGGGTTTGCCGAGGGTCGGGCGAGGCGCAGTCTCTCAGTGACCTTAAAACAAAAAATCGATGTCGTGTCCTATTGTCTCAGGATGGCAAAAAGCGAGATATTTCGTAACTGATTGTATTTATATGTGTTATGGATATTTTAGGCTAATTATTAGGGCAAAAATCGCCCGAAAAACACGACATCGGACGACATGGAAAATGTCGTGTTGTCGTGTTTTGGAGATTACAAGATATGTGATCAAAGTTGATTGGGAGCCCATTATTGGCACAAGAAATATAAGCCAAAGTGATAATAAGGGAATTGCTTATTATCATTTAGTGGCTCAGGTAGCAATAAGCTGATTTCTTATTACCATTTTGGGGGACTTGCCCTGTTTATTGATTTAACTGACAATAAAAAATTTTTTATTGACATTTGA
>QNCH01000130.1 GCA_003645745.1 Candidatus Omnitrophota bacterium | reverse complement strand
TGTTTTAAAAGAGACGTTTAAGCAGTTGGACAAAAATATAAAAATAACTACGCGCGCAAAAGATGGTGATTATATCGCGCAAAAAGGCATTGTTTGCACGATCAGCGGCAATGCTCAGGCAATTCTTAAAGGCGAGCGCACCGCGTTAAATTTTCTTGGACGGCTTTCAGGGATTGCTACAACAACTCACAAATTTGTTAAAAAAGTTTCCGCGTATAAAGTTAAAATTCTTGACACACGTAAGACTACTCCTGGTTTGCGTACACTAGAAAAGTACGCGGTGAGAATGGGCGGAGGATACAATCATCGGTTTGGTTTATTTGATCAGGTATTAATCAAAGATAATCATATTAAAATTTTAAAATTAGGTTCTAAAAATTGCGCGATTAGCCGAGTTGTGAAAATAGCAAAACAGGCTTTTCAAAACGATAAGACTGTAGAAGTTGAGATAAAAAATTTAAAAGAGCTAAAATCTGCTTTAAAAGTTTTTCCGGATATTATTATGCTCGATAATATGAATTATTCGCAAATAAAAAAAGCTGTGCGATTAAGAGATGATTTAAATCCGCAGGTAAAATTAGAAGCGTCTGGAAATATTAATTTAAAGAATATAAATCAGTTTGCTATGTGCGGAGTTGATTTTATTTCTTTAGGCGCGTTAACTCATTCCGCGAATAATATTGATTTTAGTTTAATTGTGCAAAAAAAATTAAGGAGAAGTTAATGAATTTAGAAAAATTGCTTAAAGTCGCGGTAGAAAGTAATGCTTCAGATTTGCATCTTGTGGTTGGGCATAATCCAACTTTGCGTATAGAGGGAGAATTAGTAAATATAGATATGCCGAAGCTTGAGCCTGCGCAGGCAGATAAAATGGTGTTAGAACTATTAAATGAAGTTCAGCTTGAAAAGTTTAATTCAGCGTGGGAACTTGATTTTTCCTATAACCTGCCTGGAATAAGCAGGTTCAGGGTAAATCTTTATCGTTCTAAAGGCCATGTTGGGGCAGCTTTTAGAGTTGTGGGATTGCGGATTAAACGACCTGAAGAATTAGGGCTGCCTCTTGTGATTAATGACTTTTGCAGGAAAATATCAGGGCTGGTGATCATTACCGGCCCTACAGGTGTAGGCAAAACCACAACATTAAATTCAATGATTGATTTAATTAATCGTGAGTATTCACGGAGAATAATTATTATTGAAGATCCAATAGAATATTTGCATAAACATAAAAAAAGTATTGTTATTCAAAGGGAAGTTTATTCAGACACAAAAACATTTGCTCATGCATTAAAGTATAGCTTACGCCAAGACCCTAATGTAATTTGTGTTGGAGAGATGCGTGATCTTGAGACAATTCAAACTGCTTTAACTGCTGCAGAAACTGGACATCTTGTTTTAGCTACGCTGCACACTCCTGACGCGATTCAAACTGTGGATAGAATAATAGATGTGTTTCCTGCTTATGCTCAGCAGCAAATAAGAATAATTCTTTCCTCATGCATTCAAGGTGTTATTGCTCAGCAGCTTTTGCCGCGCATTGACGGCGTAGGCAGGGTGTTGGCTACAGAGGTATTGCTTGCCACGTCTGCTTTACGTAATGTAATCAGAGAAGGAAAAACAGAACAAATCCCCACAATTATCCAGACGAGTATAGAAGTTGGTATGCAGCTTATGGATACTTCTTTAAAGAATTTGTATGCAAAGGGTATTATTAGTTATGAAGCAGCATTAACCAGAGTTAAAGATATTCAGCATTTCAAGTCTTTATTAGAGGTTTCAGGGAAAAACATTTTTTAAATTAATATACTTAAAGCATCTTGAAACGTTCATCATTGGCCAAACCTCAACGCAGCGAATTGCGCCTGTGGTTTGGCTTAAGTCAGATCGTTCCAATCTAGGTTGCAGGAAAATGCTTAAATTTTACAAACCTATTACGTTTGAGTATAGTATGAATTTTCTTTTTAAGTTATTTAATCGAAAATGGTTACAAAAAAGAAGCTGCGTTATCTTTAATTTTTACTAAGTAAATTTCCGTAAATATTGGCCATTTACAATTTACAATTAACAAAAAAAGAATTGACTTTGAGGTAAAAATTGAGAATTTTTTATTTTAATGGGTAAATTCGCGCTCACCTGTCCATTTAAGCCCGCAGGCGGCCAGCCTGAGGCAATTTATAAGTTAAGCTCTGCTATTTTAAACAACAATAAATATCAGACTCTTTTAGGCGTTACCGGCAGTGGCAAAACTTTTAGTATGGCCGCGATTATTGCTAAAGTAAATAAACCATGCCTGATAATCTCTCCTAATAAAACTCTTGCAGCTCAGCTTTATACTGAATTTAAAGAATTTTTTCCAAAGAACGCGGTAGAGTATTTTATCAGTTATTATGATTATTACCAGCCTGAAGCATATATCCCGCATACTGACACATATATTGAAAAAGACGCTTCTATTAATAAAAAGATTGACCGTTTAAGACTCGCGGCAAGCACAGCATTAATGACTAGAAATGATGTGATTGTTGTTGCCAGTGTGTCATGTATTTATAACCTTGGTTCACCTTTAGAATACAGAAATATGTTTTTTAATTTATCAGTCGGCCAGAACATAGGCAGGGATGAGTTTTTAAAACATTTACTTTTCGTGCGTTATGAACGCAATGATATTGATTTCGCGCAAGGGAATTTTAGAGTCAGGGGAGATACAATTGAAATTTTTCCGCCATATGCGCGTACAATCATTAGAGTAGAATTTTTTGGTAATCAGGTTGAGGCACTTAGCTTAAGGACTCCTTTAACTTTAAAAAAAGAACAGGACGTGCCAGAGATAGTGATTTATCCGGCAAAACATTTTTTGGCTAATTCAGAAAGCATTAAATCTGCCATTGTTACAATTAAACAAGAGCTTAAGCTAAGGTTAAAAGATTTAAATAAACAGGGAAAATTGCTTGAAGCCCAGAGGCTGAAGATGCGTACTAATTTTGACCTGGAAATGCTTAAAGAAGTCGGGTTTTGTCATGGCATTGAAAATTATTCAAGGCATATCAGCGCCAGGCCGCAGGGAAGCAGGCCATATTCTTTAATTGATTATTTTTCTAAAAATTTTTTGGTGATTATTGATGAGTCGCATATCACTGTTCCGCAAATCAGAGGAATGTATAACGGCGACAGGGCAAGAAAAGAGACTTTAGTTAAATATGGATTCAGATTGCCCTCCTGCCTTGATAATCGGCCTTTAAAATTTTCTGAATTTGAAGAATTAGCGCCGCAGGTTTTGTTTGTGTCTGCTACAGCCGGAGTTTATGAATTAGAAAAAAGTGCGGTTGTTGTAGAGCAGATTATCAGGCCGACTGGTTTAGTTGACCCTGAAATTATTATTGTGCCTGTAGAAAATCAAATTAATGATTTAATTTACCGAATAAAAATGCGGGCAAAAAGAAATGAACGCGTTTTAATTACTACTTTAACTAAACGTATGGCTGAGGATCTTTCGAGATATTTACAAAAAGCCGGCATAGCAGCGCAGTATCTGCATTCTGAGTTAAATTCAATTGAAAGGGTAAAAGTTTTACTTGATTTAAGAAAAAAACGTTTTGATTGTTTAGTCGGCATAAATCTTTTAAGGGAAGGATTGGATTTGCCTGAAGTTTCCCTTGTGTGCGTTTTAGACGCGGATAAAGAAGGTTTTTTGCGTTCAGCAACGTCATTGATTCAGGTTATTGGCAGGGCAGCACGTAATATTAATGGCAGGGTAGTTATGTATGCTGATAATTTGACTAAATCTATTAAAAAAGCAGTTAGCGAAACAAACCGGCGCAGAAATATTCAACTTGCTTATAATCAGAAACATAAAATTACTCCGGCTTCAATAAAAAAGGCTGTAAAAACATGGATTGATTTAGAAGAAGAGGCTGAAGAGTTTACTCATAATATTGTGGCTGAGGATTTAGAGGCATACGCGCATCTGGAAAATATTAAAGAATTGGAACAAAAAATGTTGGCCTCAGCAAAAAATTTACAATTTGAACGCGCGATTTTTTTCAGGGAAAAAATAAATAAATTAAAAAATGCAGACAAAAATTTTCGGGATTAAAATTTTTACTTATGATTCAGTGGAATCCACAAATACTATTGCTTCTCAAATTGCTGAGCAAGGAGCGCAAGAGGGAACAGTGGTTATTGCCAGAGAACAAACCGCAGGCAAAGGCAGGTTAGGCAGAAAGTGGATTTCTTGCAAAGACAAAGGGATTTATTTATCATTAGTGCTTAGGCCTAAATTTAAAACAGATAAACTGGGGCTGATTACCTTAATGAGTGCGGTAAGTATTGTGCAAAGTATACGCAAGGTTTGTAAATTACCTGCATTGATTAAATGGCCGAATGATATTTTTATTAAAGGTAAGAAAGTATGCGGAATTTTAAGTGAAATATGCATAAAAAATAATCAAATAGAATTTGTTGTTTTAGGGATTGGCATAAATGTAAACACAGAAATTAAAGACTTGCCAAAAACCGCGTGTTCTTTAAAATCAGAAGCAGGGGCACAGGTTAATCAATCAGATTTTTTAAAACATTTGCTTTTTGATCTGGAAATTTATTATTTTATGCTCAAAAAAAATAAGTTTGCTTTAATTATTGAACAATGGAAACGTTTTTCTTTAACTCTCGGCAGTTACGTAAAAATACAAACTGGCAGCCGGACAATTGAGGGAAAAGCAATAAATATAGCTGAAAACGGAGCTTTAATTGTGCTTAACCAGCACACTGGAGTACAGGAATATATTTTAAGCGGTGATTTGGTTTTGATAAAATAAATAAAATTGTAACGAATATACTCAAACGCAATTGGTTTGTAAAAAATGTTTACCAATAATTTCAAATTTTTGGTTTAATAGCGTGTTTAATTGTTCTTTGTAATCAAGAATATTTTTGAGGAAATTGTGTGTTCGCTCTC
>QNCH01000129.1 GCA_003645745.1 Candidatus Omnitrophota bacterium | reverse complement strand
TTTTTAAAATTTCTACAAGCCTGGTTTAAATCTTTGAAAACATAAACAATAATGCTAATCAGCACGGATAATCCTGCAAGACCAAGTTCAGCCGCGGTTTGAATGAATATATTATGCGGAAAGAAAAATCCAGTTTCTAAAGCTTCAACTGGCGCGTATTTAAAAGAATGATAATAAAAAGAGCGGTATCCTATTCCAAAGACAGGGTGAGCGATAAATGCTTTTAATGCTCCTTTATACATATTAATTCGCGCTTGTATCGCTGGATCATGTATGTTTATAATACTTCCGGCATGAAGCCAATATTCAGAAGGAACTAGAAAAAACGCGATAAGTAAAATTACTACAGATAATCCAACTAATAAAAAAAATGTTCTGCGCTGTTTTAGAATTGACAAAAATACAACGAAACCAAGCGTAACCATACCTGCTCTTGAAAAAGAAAATACAATCGCCAGTACAATTAAAGAAAAATTAAGTACCAAAAACAACTTTAAAAATTTTGACTTTACATAAAAAAATAGCGCTAAGATTAAAGGGATAGAAATTGATAAATATATAGCAAATTCACTATGCTCTCCCCTTGTTCCGCTGACGCGGTAAAAATCTCCTTTATGCTCAGCCACAGTTGCTGTCGCATAGGAGAGAATCTGTCTCCCGCTATAATACTCAAAAATTCCTGTCCCAGCAAGAAGTACACTCAAAATTATTAAAAACCAGATAAATCCTACAAAACTACGTTTAGTATTAATCATATTCGCAACCATAAAAAAAAGTATGATTACTTTTAAAAGCTCTACCAGCCACAAAAAAAAATAATCAAAATTCTGAAAAAGAGATAAAGAACAAATGCAGAAGAATAATCCGGCAAGCAAATTATGATGACTTTTTACTATTCCAACACGAAAAACCAAAGTTTTTGCCAACCAGATAAACAAAACTATTATAGATAATATCCTTGTCAGGTGAAATGGCCGAAGCGCTGGAATGAATTCAAAAGGCTGCATATAAATACAAAAAAACAAACCTGCCAAACCAATCACTGGGTTAAAAGATATAGCTGTTATTAACAATAATCCCACAAATAAAACCAGCACAAATTTAGCCGGGAAAAAAAGCGTTATTAAACCAGTGAATAGCGACAGGCAAATAATTCCTAGCCAGATAAGCTGAGATATTTCCAAAATAGGTTTTTCTTCTGCTAAACTAAATCTATGTTTATCCTGCATGAGTCTTCCTTTTAAACAGCGCACAAAATAAAGTTAATACCCCCATAGTCTTGTTAATATAAAAAAATAATGGAGAACTAAACAACATTAAAATAATTGTTTTTGATAACGCGCATAAGAGCGCATTATCCAATAGTAGACTATAAAGACTAAATATTCTATTTATCAACAAAACAACTGCGAGCATATAAAAAAGCGGGCTATAAACTTTAAGAAAAAAAATTGCTCTCTGCTTTATCCCTTTAAAACAAAACAAAGCACAGTATCCCAGTAAAGATGTTCCATAAAAAAAAGAGGCAATAGCTGTTCCTATTGCAATCCCAGTAATGCCCATCCCCAGCTTAATAAAAATATAGTTAAGGGTTATGCTCAGCAAAATAGATAATCCAAACAATGGCAGCATATTACGCTGTTTATTCAAAGCGACTAGATAACTCCAGGTTAAAAGAGGTATAGACACAAAAAAACTTCCAAAGCATAAAATAATAACCAGCGGAAAACTTACCATATACTCGATGAGAAAAGCTTTTATGACAAATTCAGCCGCAATTACAGCCAATCCTGTTAAAACAGAAATAAAATACGCTTGAGTTATTGTGGGTTTTATTAAATAAACGTTTAGGCCTTGAGTATTATCCATTTCTCCTAGTTTGCCAAACATACGCGGAGAAATTGAATCAGCAATCGAACTCGGGGCAAGAAAGAGAAAATTATTAACCATAACCGCAATGCTATAATAACCTAAATTAACTTTACCCAAGAAACCTACAATCATAATTTTATCAATACTTCGGAAAAGACTATATAGTAAGATCATACTCACGATAGGATAACCTATCTTTATAAGCCGCTTTATTTCACTAAAGTTAAAGACAAATTTAAAACAATAATCAGTATGCTTTGTATAGAAAAAAATTGAAATCAGGGGCATAATTAACAAAGCAGTAAAAAGTCCATAAATGCCATAAAAAATGACCATAGGAACAATTAATGCTACCATGGTAAAAGAATAGAGAATTGTTAACCTGGAAAGAACCGTAAACTTTTTTTCTGATCGCAATAATGTGTAATAAAAATACTCAATTAACTGAAACAATACAAGCACAGCAACTACACGTAATCCAACAATAAGCGCAAAAGAAGCTTGCAAAAAAAAAGATGTTATGAATAACAGCAGTCCAATAATTACCCCGGTAATTATCTCAAAGCTTAACACAACATTACTTATTGCTTTAGCTCGATCATTTTCTCCTTTAGCATAATAATAAGGCAATTCTTTCTGTAACGCGCTCAAAGTGCCAAGATGCGCTTGTCCTGAATATGTCAAAATAATACTAAGCGCGTTCCACAAACCGTACATGGAAGGGCCTAAAAACTTTGCGGTAATTATACCTCTAAAAACAAGTATTATTTTCCCCGCAAAATTACCGCCTGAAAAAATTGTAACATCCTTAATGATTTCTTTTTTTAATGAAGACATCGCTGATTTCTGTTAAAGACTCATATTATTTTGTATTTTAAAAATAATCGGGAACTAAGGCAGTAGTACCATAAATTTATCATTTTAACATATACTCAAACGTAATAGGTTTATAAAATTTAGGTGTTTCCCTACAAGCATGACATGCCTACTAAAAGATTGCGGGAATTGTCCTGCTTGCAGGGAATCGGTAACTGAAACCCCTCTTCAGTCACCGATTACTTTTTAGCATCTCTTATTCAAGCCGTATTCGACCAATTTTTGCTCTTAAAATCATCTTTTTTCTTTTGCCAACGTAATTTTAAATCTCTGGCTGCCTTAGTCTCATCCAGCCTTCTCACAGGAGTATTATCTGGAACACTGATAAATTTCCGCGCGTTGTTTTCCGCAAGCCCAGCGATTTCAATCATTGTTTTAATAAACATATCAAGCGTCTGTTTTGACTCTGTTTCTGTGGGTTCAATCATTAAAGCCTCTTTAACAATCAGCGGGAAATATATTGTAGGAGGATGAAATCCATGGCTAATTAAATATTTCGCAATATCCTGAGCGCTTACCCCTTTTTCTTTTTGCCTGCGCGCGGACAAAACAAATTCATGCATACATCCTCTTTTATATGCAAGATCAAAATACTCAGATAAAAGTACCCGACAATAATTAGCATTCAATACAGCATATTCTGAAGTTTTAATTAGGCCTTTTTTACCTAAAAATAAAATATATGCATAACTTTTTAAAATAACGCCAAAATTGCCGTAAAAAGGAGCGACATACCCTATAGACTTAGGACGGTTATAATTTAGCGCTAATGTGCCATCAGATCGCTTTTGCACCAAAGGAATAGGTAAAAACTCAAGTATTTTTTTATTAACCCCTACAGGCCCAGCGCCTGGCCCTCCTCCGCCATGCGGGGTAGCAAATGTTTTATGCAAGTTTAAATGTATAAGGTCAAAACCTATATCTCCAGGCCTTAGCTTACCTAAGACAGCATTCAAATTCGCGCCATCATAATAAACCAAAGCGCCTGCCTTATGCGCTGCTATAGAAATATCTTTAATCTGAGGATTAAAAATACCCAGAGTATTTGGGCAAGTAAGCATTACTGCTGCTGTATCAGAATTTAAATTTTCTTTAAATTTTGTAATATCCATACAACCGTGCTGATCAGTAGGAATAACGCAAACATCATAACCAGCCATAGCCGCACTAGCAGGATTTGTACCATGTGAGGAATCAGGAACAATCACAAATTTACGTTTATTGCCACGGCTTTTGTGAAAAGCAGCAATCAGCATTAGCCCTGTAAATTCCCCATGAGCTCCGGCTAAAGGCTGCATTGTAAACGCGTCAATACCTGTAATTTCACACAAAAGTTGCTCAGTACGGTAAATAACTTCTAATGCTCCCTGAGCAAGCATTCCCCCACCTAAAAGCTGAGGAAGGAGAGGATGTATTTGTGAAAATCCTTCTAATTTAGCAATCTTTTCAGTAAATTTAGGATTATATTTCATGGTGCAGGAGCCAAGAGGATAAAAATTAGTGTCCACAGAAAAATTCAATTTAGACAAATTTGTATAATGCCTGACTACATCTAATTCTGAGACTTCAGGTAATTCTGCTTCGGTTTTACGCTGATATTGTAAAGAAATCTCTAAATCATCAGTTAAATTAAACTCAGACATCCTGTAACCGCGTCTGCCTTTAATACTTTGCTCATAAATCAATCGCATAAAACAGCCTCTAAACTTTCCGCGAATTTTACTATTTCTTCTTTTGTTCTTTTTTCAGTAACCGCAACTAAAAGATAATTATCCATACCTTGATAAAACCTGCCTAAAGGAAAACCGCAGGCAAATCCCTTATTAATCATTCTATTTACCACCTCGTCAGCATTTAAAGGCAAAAGTAAAGTAAATTCATTAAAAGTAGGTGAGCTCTTTTTTACTTTTACACCATTAATTTTATCAAAAATACTTTTTGCAAATTCGCTTTTTTTATAATTAAGTTCAGCAACTTCTTTTAATCCCTGCTTGCCCATAAGAGAAAGATAAATAACAGCTCTTAAAGCGCACAAAGCTTGATTAGAACAAATGTTTGATGTAGCTTTCTGCCTTCTTATGTGTTGTTCTCTTGCTTGTAAAGTAAGCACAAATCCACGTCTTTTTTCGCAATCAACTGTTTCTCCCACAATTCTTCCCGGCATTTTACGCATATATTGTTTTTTCACAGCCATAAAACCAAGATACGGGCCGCCAAAAG
>QNCH01000128.1 GCA_003645745.1 Candidatus Omnitrophota bacterium | reverse complement strand
TCTATTACCATATAAGGTGCCTATTGGACCATTAACCATCGGTCCAGTATAGATATATTCTTCCATATCTGCTTTTATCCTATCTTCATTTGGAAACGGCCATAAATTTTCTTCAGTTGTTTCATTCCATCCTTCTTCTCCCCAGAAAGTACCTGAAATTCCAACACGTTTTAAAATTGTAGCACCACGGTTATCCCCACCAAATCCAGTATCATAAAGATCAGAGCTGGCTTCAATTCTTACAGGATAAAGAATAGCAGAGATACCATTCCCAGGAGTGCCATCTATTGGGTCAACGGCATTACCATTATCAGCGCAATAATCAGTAGCAACCGCAGAAACTCCTGAAAAATCTGCGTTGTTATTATATAATACATTATAACCTTGGTCAGAACCTCCAAGATTAGTGCCGTGCATTGCTGCAGAGGCAATACCATATAAAACACATCCGCGAGCCGACACAGAATTTACCGAACCATACCAAGGATCAAGTCCATAATTTGTGATATTCAATAAAGTGCATTTATCTATAAGATAGTCTCCAACACCACTATCTCCACGCATAGTTAAACCGTAACTCCCGCTATCTATTGCTAATGAATTTTTAATAGATAATCCATGTCCAGGAGAACCAGTAATCCAAGAATTTGCATCATTAACACTAATGCAACTATCTACAATATTATTCTGCGAACCGTGATGAATATAAAATGTTCCGCCTTTTTCATTTTCAGTAACCCAAAACTCTGGATGATCTGAATCGATAGCAATACAATTTTGAAATGCGACATCATCTGCACCATAAGAACTGAATTGAGCCATAGGGTCAGTCCAATCTCCTCTGTCATATCTTGCAACACAACGCCGCAATACATGATGACTGCCGCCAAGAACAAATCTATATCTTCCTGCTCCCCACGCATAACAATCTTCTGCCAATATATATGTACATCCAAGACCTATCCATAGATTAGCGTTCGCAGAGGTTCCTTCAGGATTACTATAATAAAAAGCGCAACGAAGAAACTTAAAATGATTAATACCCGAACCATATATCATTGTATAATCAAGAGATTTTAGACCCTCAAAAGAAATATATGATCTTGTGGCTGTATTATTCATATGAATAAATCCATTTTCAAATACAGCCATCCCATCATGTTCAGCACGAATTATTGTAAAATTATCTGATGTCCCGCTTGGAGGTAACGCAAACTGCCATAATACATTATTTGTGCCTGAATAAGTACCTTCTCTAATTATAAGCGTATCTCCGCCACTCATTTGAGATGTAGCATATCGCAGTGTAAGCCATTCATTTCCAGAACTTCCATCGCCTATTGTATCGCTTCCATTAGTTGCCATATAATAATCAGCTGCTTGGGTATTCCCCCCACCCCCCCAAAACTCCCATGCCAAGCACTAAGGCGAATAGCAGAATAGTTATCCAAGTTAAATTTAGCTTTCGATTATTTGACAATGTTGATTTTTCTTTATTTCCCATAATCATTATCCTTCTTCTTTAAATTTTTCCAAAATAATAAAATTTATTTCTGCATACCATTTGACCTCAAACATAATAGGTTTGCAATTTTATGCCCCCCTCACGCCGCATCTTAAAACGTTCTTCATTCACCAAACCTTAGGCGCAGCCTAATGCTCTTGCGGTTTGGCTTAAGTCAAACCATTCCAATATAGGGCACAGAGAAACGCCTAAATTTTACAAACCTATTACGCTTGAGTATAATTTATTGTCCCTATATTATTATTTTTAAGCTCCAAAACCTTCTCTCGTAAACCTCGGGCAATTGCCGCGTAATCATTATCCACGCCTAAACTCATGCCAATATTTTTAAGCTCTTCTGCATTACAAGGCTTGCCAAAAATTATTTCCAGAGGACAAAATTTTGGGAAACGTTTTGTTCTTGGCCATGCCCTAAATGTTCCGTTAATATAAACAGGAACTATCCTGATTTTTAACTCTTTTGACAAAATACCAACACCTTTTTTAAATTCTTTAACCTGTCCGTCAGGAGACCGTGTGCCTTCAGGAAAAACGCAAATTGTTTTGCCGTTTCGCAAAACATAAGCGCAGATACGCAAAGATTCAACCAATTGCGCTCCAGGCTCAACCAGCGCTATACGCATAAATTTAACCAGATACCTAATTATTTGCCCCTTAAAATATTTCTTAAATCCAAGAAAAAAAGTATTTATCCGCATCCAGCCAGGCAATGCGGAAGCAATTAAGAATCCGTCTAAAAAACTGCTATGGTTAGCACAAAAAATCACTGGTTCATTAAAAGGTAAATTTTTAATCCCCTTTATCTTAAACCGCCAAAAAATTTTAAAAATTAAAAGCCATATATTACAAACAAAATTAGTACAAACCCGCAAAAATATTTGATTAGATAGATTTATCCTTTTCTGCTCATCTGCATCAAGGCTGCGCTCAAAAATATTTTCCCATAAACCAGACTCTTGTTTAAATAAATTCCGGTTATCTTTTGCAAATTCTTTAGATAAAACCAATTTCTCAATTTCAAAAAATAAATCTTTAACTGTAAAAACATTATCCATTATAGAATCAGAAATTTTCATTTCAAATTCCTTTTCTAACGCGGATATTTGTTCCACACGGCCTAATGAATCAAGGCCTAAATCAATATCTAAATTATCAGCAAGATTTATCTGCCTGTCTAACGATAGGTGATTGGATAAAACCCGCGTTATTTTTTGGTAAACAGAAGAACAAATAATTTCTTTTTCCTGAGCGGAAACAGGCCTGTTTACATCGCTCTTTTTGGACTTCATCCCTTTAAGTTCAGCTAAATATTTTTCTTTTACCGCAAATCTTTGTAATTTCCCCAAACGCGTACGCGGCAATTCTCCGGATGCGATAACAAAACCTTTGATTCTTTTATACGCAGGATATTGCAGGCCAAGAGCTGTCAAATCATTGCGAATTGTTTCAAAAATATTCACTATTTTTTCTTTGCGGCAATAATCAAAATTAGGCACAACCACAGCCATAAGCTTTTCCTCTATTCCTTCATTTTGTCCAATTGCTAAAATACATAATTCCTGTACACAAAGAGCCTGGGTATAATGTGCTTCTAATTCTTCAGGAGAAATATTTTTCCCTGAACTCAAAACAATTAATTCTTTTTCCCTGCCAACAATATAAAGATACCCTTTCTTGTCAATATAGCCAATATCACCTGAATAAAACCATCCGTCCCGCATAACCTCAGCTGTGCCATGCTGATTATTATAATAACCCTGCATTACATTCCCGCCTTTAATTGCTATTTCGCCAATACTTTTTTTATTTTGATTTACAATTTTTATCTCTACCAAAGGCAAAGCTTTGCCTACTGATCCAATACGCGGATTTTCCAGCGAATTAAGAGCAACAATCGGCGCTGTTTCTGTTAACCCATACCCTTCTAAAATTGTAAAACCAAGATTATGGAGAAATAAAGCAGTTTTTGTGTCCAGCTTAGCTCCGCCGCAAGCAAAAAACCTGAATTTCTTTCCAAAAGCATTATGCAATTTTGCTAACACAAATTTATTCAAATTAATTCCGAAAATATTACGAACTAAGCAGAATATTGCAATAAGCATATTTAAAATATGCCGCGTAAAAAAAGGAATTGCGCGCATTTTTTCCGCAATACCTTTAGAAAACATTGCTAATAGCTGCGGCACTGCAGGCAATACTGTAACATTTGTTTCCCGCATACAACGTAGAATTTCTTCTTTTTTAAGGCTCAAAATATAGGTAATTGTGCTTGCGGAAAAAAGCGGGATTAGCAAGCTAACCATAAAAGCAAACGTATGGTACAAAGGCAAAATCGTTAAAACATTATCGCTTTGAGAAACTATGCCTAATTCATCTATACTATGAACATTTGATAAAAAATTTCTCTGCAAAAGCATTACACCTTTAGGCAAAGATGTTGTGCCTGATGTATAAACAATTGCCGCAAGCGCGTCAGGAAATAAATCAGGAGCAGGCAATTCGCCCTGTAAGCATCTAAGTAAATCAGAAAATAAAACCTCAGGAATATGTTTTTGTAATCTCAAGTCCCCTGTTTTTAAAACTGCTCCAGATAAGCCTTTTTCTTTGCATACAGGAAGTTTTTCTAACACAACAATATTTTCTAAACAAGATACTTCAGGAAGTAATCCAAAAAACAAAGGCAATAGATTAGAATCAATAAAAGCAATCTTAGCAGATGAATCTGTAACAAAGTATTTCACATCTAAAGAGCCAGCGCATGGGTCAAAAGGCACAGCAACCGCATTGGCAAACATAATCCCAAAATAAATAAAACCCCACTCAGGCCTATTTTCAACAGATATGGCAATCCTTTCACCTTGTTTAACACCAAGATTAACTAACAGTTTGCCAATATCCCGCGCTATAGCCAAAAATTCCTGATAACTATACTTGCGGTATGCGCCATCTTCTTTTATTTGCACTGCAATATTATCAGGATATTTTTTAACAATTTCCGCTAATTTTGAACAAAGAACCATAATTTACCCATACTGTTTGCACCGTATAGGTGCAAACAAAATTGCATATTACATATTTCAGATTACTTTGCAACGTATTCTTCTGCTTCCAATTTGGCATGATTGATCATGCTCGTTATATTTTGATGATTGTTAAATTCATTATTATTATGAAATTATTATTACGGGTTTGATAAATCAAACCCCCTACATTGTAATTTATTTTATTATATTTGCCAATCATTCTTGTTCGGGCGGATACGGGAATTCGCCCCCTACATTATAATTTATCTTATTAAATTCACCAAAGGACTTAACATCAGCCTAATTACACGTTTCAACCACAGCTTTTGACTGATACATTCGGCTATCTTCGGGCTGTATTTATAATACAAATTTACAAATATTTTTCCACAATAATTTGTCAACAAATGGTTATCTCTAAACCTGCTCAAAACTTTCACT
>QNCH01000127.1 GCA_003645745.1 Candidatus Omnitrophota bacterium | reverse complement strand
GCAGCCTACAGCACACCTCTGGCAGAAGAAGTAAAGGTTTTAAGCAGGTTCAGAGATAGGTATTTACTGACAAATTATTGTGGTAAAACGTTTGTCCATTTGTATTATAAATATAGCCCAAAGATGGCAGATTATCTCAGGCAAAAGGAAAGTCTGAAATTGATAGTCAGGATAATGTTGAAAACATTGGTAAATATAATAAAATAAATTACAACGTAGGGGTTTTGATTTATCAAACCCGTGACAATAATTTCATAATAATAATGAATTTAACAAGCATCAAAAAATATCTGGTATCCAGAAAGTCAATAAAATCAATGCTTCTGGATTGTCAGGCCAATCATGACAATGACAAAAAGGCATTGTGTAAGCGCATTATCCTGTAGCCTATTTTTACAAATCTTGACTTTTAAAATTATCGGGCTAAAATATAACTATGAATAACCAAGCCATAATAAAAAGAGATATTTTATTAAAACTTAGAAGCCATATAAGCAAAAAAGAGATTTCCTTAATCATTGGCCCTAGGCAGGTCGGTAAGACCACGTTAATGAATATGCTTAAAAAGGAACTGGAACAAGAGGGCAAAAAGACTGTTTTTTTAAGCCTTGATTTTGAAAATGACAAAAATTTTTTTTCTTCCCAAAATAATCTGATCAGCAAAATACAATTAGAGCTTGGCAATAACGCAGGAGTTGTCTTTATTGACGAGATTCAAAGGAAAAAAAATGCAGGTGTATTTTTAAAAGGCATTTATGACTTAAATTTACCTTACAAGTTTATCATTTCCGGGTCTGGAAGCGTTGAATTAAAACAGGAGATTCCTGAATCTCTGGCAGGAAGAAAAGCAGTTTTTGAAATGAATCCGGTGTCTTTTAATGAGTTTGTAAATTTTAAAACAAATTATGCTTATCAAGACAGAATTGAAGATTATTATTTTCTTGAAACGGAAAAAGTAAAAATTTTTCTTTCAGAGTATTTGAATTTTGGCGGATACCCGCGGGTAATTCTTGAACAGGAGTTATTGGAAAAATTAAGAATTATTGATGAAATTTATCACAGTTATCTGGAAAAAGACATCTCTTATTTTTTAAGAGTAGAAAAAATTGATGTTTTCGCTTGTTTGGTAAAACTCCTGTCCAGCCAAATCGGCAGTTTAGCAAATTACTCGGAGATGGCCAATACTTTAGGAGCTTCTGTGCAAACAATAAGAAATTACTTATGGTATCTTGAAAAAACTTTTATTATTAAAAAAGTAACTCCATATTTTAAAAATACAAGGAAAGAGATAACTAAGTCTCCTCTCTTTTATTTCTATGACCTTGGTTTGCGTAATTATTCCTTAAATCAATTTGGCAATATAGGAGAGATGAACGCAGCAGGTTTTGTATTTGAAAATTTTATATTTAATATTTTAAGGGAGAAAATTTATTTGTCCGGCGCATCAATTCATTTTTGGCGTACTAAAGAAAAAGCAGAAGTTGATTTTATAATTAATTTAGGCAGGAAAATTATTCCTCTGGAAGCGAAATACAAAAATTACAAAAATCCGGTAATAGAGCGGTCTTTAAGAAGTTTTATTAGCAAATATAATCCTGAGAAAGCTTTTATCATAAATAAAAATTTAAAAGCGGAACTAAACATTGGTAAAACTAAAGTAATTTTTATTCCATTCTGGGAAGTGTTAAAGGGATTTTCTTTTTAAATAATAGGGGACGTAGTTAGATAATTAGGTATTGACAAAGCTGTATAAAAGTGATAAATTTAAAATATGCCAAGACAAGGAAGGATAAATATAGAAACAGGGATTTATCATGTAATACAGCGCGGGATAGAACGTCGGAATATTTTTCTTGATGATTTTGACCGAGAAAGATTTCTCGAACGGTTAGCAGAAGGCTTAGAATATACAGGACATAAATGTTATGGTTGGGTGTTAATGCCCAACCATTTTCATTTGTTAATACGTACAAGTATGTCTCCTCTTAGTAGTTTGATGCGAAAATTGTTGACAGGCTATGCGTTGTATTTTAATAAGAAATATAAAAGAAGCGGTTATTTATATCAGGGAAGATATAAGTCTATATTATGTCAGGAAGATTTATATTTATTGGAACTGTTGCGCTATATTCATTTAAATCCGTTAAGGGCTGGTATAGTTAGAGATATACAAGGCCTTGATAATTATAAATGGAGCGGGCATGGAGTAATTATAGGTATGCGCCAGGCTCCGTGGCAGACAACAGGAGAGATATTGCAATTATTTGGGAAAAGGAAAAGAGAAGCGATAAAGGGCTATGTGGAATTTATATCTTCTGGTAAAGATATGGGTAGAAGAGAAGATCTAACTGGTGGAGGGTTGATCAGGAGTATTGGCGGCTGGAAGGAAGCAGAACGGTTTAAGGCCTCAAAAGAGAGATGGGCTTCAGACGAACGGATATTAGGTGACGGAGAATTTGTCGGCCAAATACTGGAACACGCTGAAGAAGAAATGGAGAGAAAAGAGAAGTTAAAACAAGAAGGCTGGGATATAGATAAAATAGCGAAGAAGGTGTGTGGGTTATTGGGAGTGGATATAAGAGACATAAAACGATTGAGCAAGCGAAGTAAGCTATCGCAAGCTAAAAGCTTGATATGTTATTTTGCTAACCGAGAATTAGGTATTAGCGGGGTTGAGCTTTCAGAATATTTTGGGATAACTCGCTCTTCAATAAGTGTATCTATACAGCGCGGGAAAAAGCTTGCAGAAGAAAACGAATATCTAATTATCTAACTACGTCCCCTGTCATGACTATCATGAACGTCCCCTATCATGAATTATAAATCAAATTTTTTTACTCGTTTGCTGCAAAAAAAAGTGGAAAACACTTTTTTAAAAGGTAAAATTGTGATTATTTACGGAGCGCGGCAAGTTGGTAAAACTAGTTTATGCAAAGAAATTTTAAGAAAATATCCACAAAATAGTAAATATATCGACTGTGAGTTATTGCAGAATAAAACTGCCTTAGAAACTACTAATGCTAAAAAATTAAAAGATTTTTTGGGAAATAATAAATTGGTTGTTTTAGATGAGGCGCAGAAAATAAAGGATATTGTCTCTGTTTTAAACCTTATTGCTCACACATATCCTGAAATTCAAATAATTGCCACTGGGTCTTCAAGTTTTGAATTAGCTAACAAAACTTCAGAATCGCTAACCGGCAGAGTTAGAAGATATCTGCTATATCCATTATCTGTTGAAGAATTAAGCCAAAAATTTAGTCCTTTGGATTTAGACGCTAAACTGGAAAGCATCCTTTGTTTTGGGACTTATCCCTGTGTGTTTGGCGGTTCTATTGAAGAATCTATTGAAAAATTATCAGCAATTGCCAGCAATTATTTATATAAAGATGTTTTTCAATTTAGCGGAATTAGGAAACCTGATTTACTGGCTGGCTTATTGAACGTGATTGCCCTACAATTGGGCAATGAGGTTTCAATCGCGGAATTAGCGGATTTGCTGAATCAAAACAGCCACACAATTGAAAGCTATCTTAATTTATTAGAACAATGCTTTATTGTTTTTAAAATTAAATCTTTTAGCAGAAATCTAAAGGGAGAAATAGGCAAAAAATATAAGATATATTTTAATGATTTGGGGATCAGGAACAGTTTAATTCAAAATTTTAATCCATTAGAAATAAGAAATGACTCAAGCGCTTTGTGGGAGAATTTTTGTTTTTTAGAAAGAATAAAGTACAATCATAACAACCGTATTTTTGCCAACTATTATTTTTGGCGGACTTACAGCAGGCAGGAGATTGACTATATTGAGGAGCGGAACACTAAATTGTATGCGTTTGAGTTTAAGTGGGGCAAAGGCAAAAAAAAGGTGTGTAAGGAATTTTTAGATACTTATCAGAATTCAGAATTTAAGGTGATTAACCGAGATAATTATCGGGATTTTGTCTATACTCCAACGTAATTGGTTTGTAAAATGAAGAACGTTTCAAGATGCAGTGTGAGGGAAACGTCTAAATTTTACAAACCAATTGCGTTTGAGTATATCAATTACGTTTGAGTATATTACAGAAAAAATGAATATCTAATTATCTAACTACGTCCCCTATAATGAATGACTATAATGAGTATTTTGCGCAATAAAATAGAGTAGTTTTACGTATAGGAAAATAGCAGGAGATATGGCATAATATAAACAGGGGAAGTTGTTAAAATTGGAAATTTTAACTAATTACAGATTGGAAAAAAATCCGCTGCAAATAATTTGAAATCTGAAATTTGCGATTTGTAATTGTATGTGTATGGGATAAATACAGATGCAAAGAGTAGTAGAAGAATGGCTGAAAATATCACTGTATGATTTAGAGACAGCAGAGGCAATGTTAAAAACAAAACGTTATCTTTACGTTGCTTTTATGTGTCAACAGGCGCTGGAGAAAATATTAAAGGCTTTATACGTGCAGATAGAGGCTAAACTGCCGCCTCGTACGCATAACCTTTTATACTCAAACGCAATTGGTTTGTAAAATTTAGGCGTTTCCCTGTGCTGTAGATTGAAACGTTCTGATTGAGTCAAACCGCAGGCGCAGCTCGCTGCGTTGAGGTTTGGCGATTGAAGAACGTTTCAAAATGCGGTGCAGGGAGATGTCATAAAATTGCAAACCAATTACGTTTGAGTATATTGCTCGGGCATCTTGTGGAGAATTGCGTTCTCAGCTTTTTATTGCAAAGGAAATAGGTTATATAGATAAAGAGCAATTTAAACAATTATATAACAAAGCTAAAGATGTATCAAAACAGATAAATGGGTTTATTGAGTACTTAAAAACTACAAAAATTTTAGGGCAGAAATTTAAAAACAAGCAGAGTCGTTAAAATTGGATATTTTAACTAATTTCAGATTGGAAACAGAAGAATCCGCTGCAAAGTAATTTGCAATCTGAAATATGTAATCTGAAATTCACATTGAAAGGACTGTTTATGAAAAAAATAATACTTTT
>QNCH01000126.1 GCA_003645745.1 Candidatus Omnitrophota bacterium | reverse complement strand
TAATGCATCATCTTTATAACTCCACAAGGCTCTTTAACAAACTGCCTGTCAATAGCTTTACGGATTTCGTCCTTGCGTAGAATATCTTTAAGCCTATGCTGATAATACAAGTTTGATCTGTTTAGGCCTAAAATTTCACACTGCCGGCGAACGCTGATTACCTGGCTTTCTTTTTCAATGAACAAATATTTTTGGTCCAGACTTACAGTCCAAGTTTTTTTTAATCCAGTCATTTTCCACTTGAGTCTTGCCTATTTGCTTATAGAGCCTATCAATTAATTGAGCATCGCTGGGCTCTCTGTCTTACGCATAAAAATATCAGGCATATTCTTTTGCAGTTATTTTTTCCAGCGGAGGATCATATTGCTATGCACTTCATATTCAGAACTCAACTCTGCCATTGTTTTATCGCCTTTTAATACTTCAAAGGCAACCCTTGCTTTAAACTCTTTGGGATAACTGCTTTTCTTCCTCATTATTCATACTCCTCCTGGTTATTATTTTACCACTATTTTACACCTTAACCAGTGGTCTGAATACAGGGAACCATTATACTCACAAAAACATCCCGCTTTTCAAACCAAGAAATGTTTTTAGAAAGAAAAAAATCAGGATATTCCTTAAATAAAAATTCCAAAGTGCCTCTTAGCCATTTTTCTGTTCGCCTACGATAGTGGCGGTAAGTAGAAGGATAATCCTCATAGCATATGCATTTATTTTCTAACAGCCCATAATAATTATGTTTTCTCAATCTGGTAGAAAAACCACGATCCTCAGATACTATTTCAGGAAACCCTCTTACTTCTTTCCATGCCTTTGTTAAAATCAAAGCACCGTGTCCATGAAACATAATAACCCCATACTTTTGTCTAGGCATAATATATCGTTTATAATGCAACTCTAAATTAAAACTCATTGTTTTAGCGAGATATGAATTTTGAGAAGGATTAATTTTATTTAAAGCCTGAACAAAGCCAAGTTTATCCTGCCTAAAAAGATAAGGTAAAAGTTTTGTTATAAGATCAGGAGGAATAATGCTATCTGAATCAGAAACAGTAAAAAAATCATAGTCATTTGATATTAGAGACAGAGCATTATTTAAATTGCCTGCTTTAAAAGCTTTCCTGTTTTTTCTCTTTAATAACCGTAATTTCTTTTCTATGTTTAGCAGCAAAACTATTAATTAATTTTATATATTTAATGTCATCACTATCATCAAGAATAAATGTGTGGAAATTAGAGTAATCTTGTTTTACGCAAGACATAGCAGCATCTTCCTTAAAATCGTTATATGTAACATACAAAACAGCTACTTTTGACTGGGGGAAAGATATATTCCTTGGCTTTTCTCTATTTTTCTTACTAAAATAAGAAAATGTCAGAATTGTCATATGAAAAATGGTATAAAATCAAAAAATATCTAAACAGATTACAAATAAGACAACTGAAATCTTAGCTATTAAATTTTCAGGGCCAATAGCGAGAACCAAAAGACGTGGATTGAAATACATAAGAGCAAGCAACCATAATCCAATTACCACAACAAAAAGAAAATCATCTTTTTTAGACAATGCATCTCTTGCATTTTTACTATTAGAAAGAATCCCCATATCACCAACTTTTTCTTTAACATCGATTTTTACATATTTTTTAAGCATCTTTTTAAATTAGATTCCCTACAAGCAGGACAGGCCCGCTAAAAGATTGCGGGAATGACAAAAATCTTCTTTTTATAATGCTTTGCAACTAAACAACTTAAAAAGGAAATTCCTTATACATTAAATTATTAGCGGTTCCCAGCACAGCGGGACAGGCAGGCCTGTCTAGGTGTGCGGGGAACCCTACAGGTTTATTTTTCTCCCTTAATCTTTACTTCTACGGCAAAAGAGACATTTTTGGATCAATTTTAGTAATAAAACCAGCTAATAATTTTGCGGTATTCTCCAAATCTTTTAAACTGATTATTTCTACCGGCGTATGCATATAACGAAGTGGAATGCTTACCAACCCTGCTGCAACGCCTAATTTTGTCAATTGAATCACATTCGCGTCAGTGCATGTTCCTCTTGGTATGCCTTCTATTTGATAAGGAATCTTTAAATTTTGCGCTGTTTTTAAAAGCAAATCAAACACCTTTGGATTTATATTCGGGCCTCTGGCAATAACCGGGCCTGCGCCAAGTTTAATATCTCCAATTTTACGCTTATCCATACCAGGAAAATCTGTGGCAAAAGTAACATCAATCGCAATGCCTATGTCAGGAGATATTCCATAAGCGCTGGTTTGAGCGCCTCTTAACCCCACTTCTTCCTGCACAGTAGCTACCGCGTAAACTGCTGTATTAATTTTTTTTTGACAAAGCAGCTGCAATGTCTCGCTGACCACAAACGCGCCTGCTTTATCATCAAAGCCGCGGCCAACTACTTTGTCCGCGTTTAATACTTCAAAACCCACAGCAGGCACAGCCACATCGCCAATACTAAGTATACTTTTTGCTTCTTTTTCATTTTTAGCGCCAATATCAATCCATAACTGCTCAATCTTTGCCACTTTTGTTCTTTCTTCAGATTCTAAAAGATGCACTGGTTTTTTGCCAATTACTCCCAATACTTTTGATTTTTTTGTTTTAATCCAGACCCTCTGTCCAGGCACAAGGTGCAAATCAATACCGCCAACCGGCGAAAAGTAAACATAGCCTTCTTTATCAACATATTTAACCATATACCCGACTTCATCAATATGCCCGGAAAGCATTACTCTAAAAGATTTTTTTTCATTTAAAACTGCTATGCCGCTTCCATGCACATCGCTTCTAACCTGATCTGCAAAAGTGCTGGTTCTCCTTTTCCATACTGCTACAGCATCCTGCTCAAATCCTGAAGGGCTAATTTCACTAACTAAACTTTTTAAAAAATCTACCGACTCTTTATTCATTTATTTCCTCCTCTTTCTTAAGGATTACACGATTTACAAGGGATATATCCCTTTTTTAAAGCTTCTTTTCTTGTTTTAAAGATAACTTTGTTTTCTCTTTTTATTTTTTTAGCCCAACTACAGTTAGGCTTGTGAAATTTTTTAGAATTTTTATCGCCTATATATTTTTGTTTATTCAAACCATGCTTAAAAATAATAGCTGCGCTGGTTTGTAAAGGAATTTTTTCTAAGCTATTTTTATCCTTATACTCGCAAATATCCACATAATTATTACTCCAATAATCATAGAATCGTTTTTTGTAACAATCAGCTATTTCAGAAGATTCTATAAACAAAACATTTTCATCATTTTTTAAATCAGCGCTTGCAGTCCAATTATATGATCCGGTAATTGTAACGCATCCGTCAATAACACAAAATTTATTATGCATATAACCAGCGCCTGGAATAAGTTTTGTGCTTACTTGATTATTTACTAAAAAACGAACTTTTGAATATTTAGATTCAGGCTGATCTTCATCTAAACAAACTTTAACATCTACTCCTCTTTGTTTTGCCCGCAAAAGAGCCTTTGCCATTGGCCGTGAAGTAAAAAAATACATTGCCACAAGCACAGAATTTTCTGCCGTATCAATCCTTTTAACAATTTCTTTAGCACAATTATCTTCAGGAGAAAACATAATTTGTATTTGCGGAATATCTTTAAAAGAATTTTCAGCAAACAAAAAATTACTGTTAAGAAAACAAATGCTTTTAAGTAAAATAACCAGCCAAATAAATTTTTTCATTATTGACTTGCAATAGCAGCCTCCTTTACTGCTGCAGCAACCTTTCTGTGTACTGCTAAATCCATAAAATCAGGCACTATTTCCTTTGTTTGTGCCAAGCTGGCAACAGTTTCTGCTGCCTTAAATTTCATCGCGTAATTAATTTCTAAAGCCATAGCATCAAGTGTGCCGCGAATTAACCCAGGGAAAACAAGGCAATTGTTTACTGTCCTGCCGTCTAAAGCAATAGCCGCTCCGGCTTTTAACGCGCGTTCAGGCCATATTTCAGGCACAGGATTAGCAAGAGCTAAAATAATCGGCTCTTTATTCATTGAATGCACCATCTCCTCTGAAACTAAATCCCGCGAAGAAAGGCCGATAAAAATATCTTTGCCTTTAATAATATTAGCAAGCTCTCCTTTTTCATCAGCCTGATTTGTCTGCTCTGCAATAGCTTTTTTTTCCACGTTCATATTCTCTGCTCTTGCCTGATAAATAGCTCCGCTGCGGTCACAAACAACTATATTTTTAAAGCCATATTCTAAAAGCATCTTAGCTGTAGCTATACCTGCGGCTCCAGCGCCATTAATCACAATTTTTACTGCTGATTTCTCCTTTGTGCTTAATTGTAATGCTTTGAGCAATGCTGCTAAAATAACTGTAGCTGTGCCATGCTGGTCATCATGAAACACTGGAATGGAAACTTTTTCCTGCAATTTTCTCTCTACTTCAAAACATAAAGGAGCTTTAATGTCTTCAATCATAATTAAAGCAAAAGTTTTTGCTATGGTGCAAAGCGCGTCCACAATTTTGTCCGCGTTTGTCTGATCTAATAAAATCGGCATACAATTTACATTTGCCATTTTGCTCAAAATTACAGATTTACCTTCCATAACCGGCATAGCTGCCAACACTCCAATATCACCCAATCCTAACACAGCTGATCCATTTGTGGCAATACACACTGTATTACCGGTTGCAGTATATTTGCGCGCAAGAGAAAAAGATTTTTTAATCTCTTCACACACAATTGCCACCCCAGGCGTATAAATCATTCTTAAATCATCTATTGTCCTTAGTTCTACATTAGGCACGATTTTTATTTTTCCATCTCTATGCACAGACAAAACATCAGATTCCAGCATTAAACTTAACCTCCAAATTTCAAAAAAAAATTCAGTATACAGAATAAACAACAAATATATACTCAAACGTAATAGGTTTGAGTATAAGTGACCGTAAAGAAATAAAGTTTACATTTCTACCTCACATCTTCAGGCCATCTTTACCTGATCTTCAATCACGATTTCCTCAATGTACCTCAAGTACGCCGTGAAAATCGTTTATTCAGATC
>QNCH01000125.1 GCA_003645745.1 Candidatus Omnitrophota bacterium | reverse complement strand
GAAGGATGGGATAATCCTAATGTTTTTGTTATTTGTACGCTCAAACATAGTGACAATACTATATCCCGCAGGCAGGAAGTTGGACGGGGGCTGCGTATCGCGGTAAATCAGTTTGGGGAACGGCAGGATAATCCTGCTACAGTACATCAAACCAATGTTCTGACGGTTGTAGCAAGTGAGAGTTACAAAGATTTTGTTGCTGCTTTGCAGAAGGATATTAGTGAAACACTTTCAGAAAGGCCGCGTGTTGCCGATGAGGCATACTTTACCGGCAAAGTGATTATGGTTGATGGTAATGTCATGGAAATAACTCCTCATCTGGCTAAACAAATCTATAAATATTTGCTTAAAAATGATTATACCGATGACAATGATAATATTGCTCAGGAATATTATCAAGCTGTGAAGAATGATACACTTGCTCCTTTGCCGGATGATTTGAAGGCTTACAAAGAGCAGATTTATCAGTTGATAGACAGCGTTTACAATGACGCGAAACTGCTGCGGATAGAAAACGGACGGAGTCCTAAAGCCAATCCGCTGAATGCTAATTTTGAAAAAAAAGAGTTTAAGGAACTTTGGAGCCGAATCAATAAAAAGGCTATTTATAATGTTCAATTTGACAGCGTAGAACTTATTGACAAGTGCGTAAAGGCAATAGACAAAGAGTTGAGAGTGGCTCCGATGCGCTATACCATTCGAAGAGGGGAACAGTTAGAGAGCATTAGTTACGAGGATATTAAAAGCGGTGAAGGATTCAAAGTTTGTGAAACTGCTGCGGAATATAATAAAAATTCAATTCATTCCGCAGTAAAATATGATCTTGTGGGGAAAATAGCTGAAGGCGTTCAGTTGACCCGAAAAACAGTTTCTGAAATCTTAAGCAAAATTGAAAAATCGATTTTTGCTCAGTTTAAAACCAACCCTGAAAATTTTATTTCAGAAGCGATTCGATTGATAAATGAACAAAAAGCAACAGCCATCATCGAACACCTATCCTATGATACCATTGCCGAAAAGCATGATATTGACATTTTTACTAATGCTCAGAGTAAACAGGATTTTACCAACGCAGGAGAGCCGCTTAAGCGGCATATTTATGATTATGTGATAACAGACTCAAAGAAGGAGCGAATATTTGTTAAAGAACTCGATACTAGCGTAGAAGTGATTGTTTACGCGAAACTGCCAAAAGGATTTTTTATCCCAACTCCGGTTGGGGACTACAATCCGGACTGGGCTATTTCTTTTAAAGAGGGCGCGGTTAAGCACGTTTATTTTGTAGCAGAGACAAAAGGTTCTATGTCGTCACTGGAATTGAGAGAAATAGAGGATGTTAAAATAAAATGTGCCAGAAAATTTTTTGATGAAATCAATAAAAAGATCACCCCTAAGAACGTGACGTATGATGTTGTGGATAGTTACGGTAAGTTGATGGATTTGGTTGGCTGTGATATAAAAAACAGGCCATAGAATAATGGGGGTTGTCCCTATTTTATACTCAAATGTAATTGGTTTGTAAAATTTAGGCGTTTCCCTGAGCTTAAAAGTTAAGTAAAAAAAAGGAAAAAATTATGATTGAAACATTACTCATTATGTTGATTGTTCTTGCGGTTATAAATATTTTTATTGGATTAAAAATGAAGGATTTATTTGACCTAAAACCTCATTTAAAAGAAGTTGAAGGCTCTATTTTAAAGTTCGACTCAACTTTAGAACAAATAGAAAAGTCAATAAAAGATGAGTTCCAAAGAAATAGAATGGAAAACAATGAGGTTTCAAAAATGAATAGAGACGAATTAACAAAATCTCTTAATTTGTTTGGAGAACAGTTTTCTGCAAATGTCAAAGGTTTGAATGAGCTTCTTAATGAAAAATTTATTCAACAAAATAATCAGCAAATTGAATTTAACAAACAGACGAGTGATAGCACAAAAACAAATAGAGCTGAGTTGTTAAAATCGTTAAAATCATTTGAAGATAATTTTTCTGAAAAGATTAAAGGTTTAAATGAGCTGCTTAGACAAAAATTCGGCGATTTCAATAAACAGCAAATTGATGTAAATAAACTATCAACTGATAATATTAAAAATGTTGAAAAGACAATTGAAAAACAGTTAGAATCAATTAGGCAGGATAATACTATTCAACTTAATGAAATGAGGAAAACAGTTGATGAGAAACTGCAGAATACTTTAGAAAAGCGGTTAGGCGAATCATTTAAGCAAGTAAGTGATCGATTGGAGCAAGTACATAAAGGGTTGGGTGAAATGCAGAATATCGCAAGTGGTGTCGGCGATCTTAAAAAAGTTTTGTCTAATGTGAAAACAAGAGGAGTACTTGGGGAATACCAACTTGAAAATATATTAGAGCAAATACTAACACCAGAACAATATGCTAAAAATGTTGCTACAAAAAGAGGCAGTCAAGCTAATGTTGAGTTTGCATTAAAATTGCCAGGGAAAGAATCTGATAAGGAAGTGTGGTTGCCTATTGATTCTAAATTTCCAATCGAGGATTATCACACACTTCTTGAAGCTTTCAATAGGGGAGACAAAATAGAAATTGAAAACTCTCAAAAAGCATTGATAAAAAAGATAGAAAATTTTGCTAAAAATATAAGTGAGAAATATATTGACCCTCCTCATACAACTGATTTTTGTATAATGTTTTTACCTGTAGAAAGTTTGTATGCAGAAGTATTAAGGCATCCCGGTTTATTTGAAATACTTCAAAGAAAATATAAAATAACAGTTACCGGCCCAACAACTTTATCTGCATTATTGAATAGTTTACAAATGGGATTTCGAACTCTTGCTGTTCAAAAAAGGAGCAGTGAAGTTTGGGATATATTAAAAGCAGTAAAATTTGAATTTAAAGAGTTTTCGGGAGTTTTAACAAAAGTACACAAACAACTTAATACTGCTTCTGGAACACTTGAAACATTGCGTAGAACAAGAACAAGTGTAATGGAAAAAAAACTTAAGAATGTTGAAACTTTTACTGCAATTGAATCGAAAAAAATATTGGAATTGCCTGATGATAGAGTTGAAGAACTAGATGATGAATAATATACTCAAACTCAATTGGTTTGTAATTGTATGACATTTTCCTGCACTGCATCTTGAAACGTTCTTCTATCGCCAAACCTTAACGCAACGAGTTGCGCCTGCGGTTTGTCTTAGTCAGAATGTTCCAACCTACAGCACAGGGAAACGCCTAAATTTTACAAACCAATTGCGTTTGAGTATATCTTAAAATGATAAGTTTATGGCCCTCCGCTTACCGAGCAAGGGAAGTAAGTTTAATGTAAGGATAATGGTGGCACAGGCATGGAAACGTTAAATAGTTTGATAAGGGCAACTGAACAAAAGGTTTAGAACGATGAATTTAAAACGATTGATAACACCAAAAAAATTAGAGATATATCTGCTTTCAACAGGGCATTTGATTCATGATATTTATACAAGTTTTCTGTCTCCGGTGCTTCCTTTATTGATTGAAAAATTTTCATTAACATATACGCTTGCTGCTTTTCTCAGGCTGGCGATGCGGATTCCCAGCATATTGAACCCTTTTATCGGGCATATTGCCGATGGAGTAGGATTGAAATATTTCGTGGCTTTGGCTCCGGCGATCACTGCGATCGCGATGAGTCTGATTGGCAAAGCGCCCAATTATTTGAGCATCGTAATACTGCTTATTGTTGCCGGGTTGAGTTCTTCTTTTTTTCATGTTCCCGCGCCGGTTATACTTAAAAGAATTTCAGGGCGGAAACTGGGGATGAGTATGAGCAGTTTTCAGATTGGCGGGGAGCTGGCGAGAATGATTGGCCCGCTCATTATCGTAGGAGCGATAAGCCTTTGGGATTTCGCGGGGATATACAGATTAATGCCTTTGGGTATAATCATATCGATTATTTTATTATTAAAATTAAAAGATGAAAAAATTTCCCTGCATAGATCCAAAAAATATAATTTCAAAGAAACGATTACGAAAACCCTAAAACAGGGGAAAATGCTGATTTTTGCTCTTTTAGGAGTTATTTTGATCAAATCATTTACCGCTTCTGTAATCGCCGCTTTTTTACCTACATATTTGACTTTTAAGGGATATAGCCTGTGGATGGCAGGAGGAGCGCTTTCTATCCTTCAGGCGGCGGCAATAATAGGGGTATTGCTTACTGGCACAATATCAGACATGATAGGAAGAAAACGATTGTTGATTATTGTTAGTTTCTGCTCTCCTTTGGTAATGCTGCTTTTTTTGATAGGGATCAAACACGCCCTTATTCCTGTAGTGATGTTGCTGGGGCTGATTTCATTTTCCAGTACCCCAGTGGTATTGGCGTTGATCCAAGAAAATAATTTTAAATATCCTTCGATTGCCAATGGGATATATATGACCATAAGTTTTCTTTTAAGTTCATTTGTTGTGCTGTTCTTCGGAAAAATTTCAGATATGTTCGGAATGGAAAAAGCTTTTTTTATTTCGGGGATCTGTTCCTTTATAGGGTTGCCGCTGGTTTTTTTTATTCCCGGGGATAAAAAATGAATCTCTTAAGCTGCGGTAATCGGTGACGGAAGCGGGATTTCAGTTATGGATTCCCGCTAAAAGCATTGCGGGAATCTACTTTGAAAAATTTAATTATACTTAAACCTATTACGTTTGAGTATATAAATACTATAATTCCGGTTTTGGTAGTGTCAAAAATAAAATGAGTACTCGCCACGAAATGCTCGGTGATTCCCCCTTTGAAAAATGGGGAGGCAAAGAGTCTCCGGGGTCAAGTCTCTACTTGACCCTCTACAAGGCACGCTATCAATTGCAGTATATTAGCAGCATGCGTTAAAAAACACTTGACAACTTATTATTTTTGCGGTATGCTTACTGTATGCAAAATAAAACAAAGATAAAACATATAGGTGATATTATTGCAGGGTATACTTTTCGTGGTGCCATACAAGAATATCCTGACAGTTCTTTATTTGTTTTACAAGCTAAAAATATTAAAAAAGACATTTTATCTATTGATACCTCTGATTTAGTAGCTGCTGCTTGCGACACTTCTCATACTAAGGCTTTTG
>QNCH01000124.1 GCA_003645745.1 Candidatus Omnitrophota bacterium | reverse complement strand
CAGTGCAGGGGGACATCATAAAATTGCAAACTTATTACGTTTGAGTATACGCCTACATTACAAACAAGTAAACACTAATTTACTTATCCCGCATTAATGCTAAAACATTCTCAGCAGCTTTTAAGGCATTATCTGCTTTTATAATCGGCCGGCCAACAACTATATAATCAGCAGACAAGCGCGCAGCTTCCCGCGGAGTAATAATTCTTTTCTGGTCATCTGTGCCTTCCTTGCTAAGCCTGACACCAGGCACAACAAAAACAAATTTATCTCCCATTAATCTACGCAAAAGTTTTAACTCTCTGCCTGAACAAACAACACCATCAAGCCCGCACTGTTTACAAAGATTTGTTAAACGTACAACTTCATTTTTCACACTGCGTAGTATCCCCATACTGTTTAATTGTTGTCTATCTATACTGGTAAGCACAGTTACGCCCAGCACAAGCGGTTTTTCAATGTTCAGTTTTCTGACTTGCGCATTAACCGCAGAAACTGTTCTAATCAACATCTGCTTACCTCCTAATATATGCACATTAAACATTGCCACGCCAAGCCGCAAAGCGCTGATTGCCGCATTCGCCACAGTATTAGGAATATCATGAAACTTTAAATCAAGAAAAACTTTTGCCTTTGCTTTTAAAACCATCTCTACCGCGCTTGGCCCGCTTTGCGTAAAAAGCTCCATCCCAATTTTAAAATAATGCACCAGGCCTGAAAGCTCATCCACTATTGCTTGCGCTTTAGCAAGAGAATCAGTATCCAACGCCACAATTAATTCTGTCTTTTTTTTCATATTTTCAAGGTTCCCCTAATTTGATTTATATCCGCAAAATTTTTTCTTTGCAAATAATCCTCTAACCCTTTAATTATTTCTAAAGAAACTTTTGGATTAACAAAATTTGCGGTACCAATACCAACAGCTGCGGCTCCGGCAATTATAAATTCCAAAGCATCAGCAGCATTAATGATGCCCCCCATACCAATCACCGGAATACTTACAACTCTTGCTGTTTCATAAACCATACGCAAAGCAAGCGGCTTTATTGCCGGGCCGCTTAAGCCTCCGGTAATATTTGCTAATTTTGGACAGCAATTTTCAATATCAACTGCCATGCCTAAAAATGTATTCACCAAACTAAGCGCGTCAGCTCCAGCATCCTCAGCGCTACGGGCAATTGCACTAATATCTGTGACATTAGGGCTAAGCTTGGCAATCAGCACAAGATTTGTCTTCTTACGCAAAGCTTTAATCAAACTAAACACAGCTTCACAGTCCTGAGCAAATATTTTTATTTTCTGGCCCGTTCCGCTCTGCGGTGAATTATTATCCATTGAATACTCTATATTGGGGCAGGAAAGATTTAATTCTATAGCTTCAACTCCCGCATTCTCAAGTTTTCCCGCCATAAGTATAAAATCAGCTGCATTTTCCGCGCTAATGCTGACAATTATTTTTGTGCCCAATAATTTTAGTAAAGGCAATTTTACTTTTAAAAAATTATCCAGCCCTTCATTTTGTAAACCAATAGCATTTAATATGCCTGCAGAAGTTTCTATAATTCTGGGCATAGCATTGCCTTCGCGGCTTTTAAGTGTAATTGTTTTAGTCACAATCGCGCCCAAAGATTTTAAATCTAATAAATCAGCAAATTCTTCCGCGTAACCAAATGTGCCTGAAGCAACAGTAACTGGATTTTTTAATTTTAATTTTCCTATATCAACACTTAAATTCATCTAACTTACTTTCTCATTTTTCCAATCTACTAAATGAAGATCAAATACAGGGCCGTCTTTACAAACACGCTGATAAGAAAAACCTGTCTGCGCGCCAGAATTTTTAATTTTAACCATACACCCCAAACATACGCCTAAACCACAGCCCATCATTTTTTCCAAACATACCTGGCCGTGGAAACAATATTGTTCTGATAATCTATGCACCTGCTTAAGCAGGGCAAAAGGGCCGCACGCATAAATATAAGGATTCTTAAAATCATTGTTTTCATTTGCACACAAAAAATCTGCCAACAAATCTGAGGCATAGCCATTAAACCCAGTACTACCGTCATCAGTAGCAATCTTAAGCTCACAATCAATTTTTTTTAGTTCATCAATACAGACAATTTCCTGCGCTGTAGTCACGCCATACAAGACTAATATTTTATTATTTAAACTTTTCATTTTTTCTGCCAAAAAAACAAGAGGGGCAATGCCCAGGCCTCCGCCAACTAATATATTCAAATGCCCACTACATTTCTGTGCGGAAAAATCAAACCCATTACCCAATGGGCCAAGCAAATTTAATCTTTCACCTGAACATTTTTTTGACAAAATTTTTGTACCTTTGCCAATCACCTTATATAAAATTGATATTTTGCCTGCTGCGGAATCAGCAGCAAAAATACTAAACGGCCTGCGTAAAAGAGGATCTATGCTTTGAGTAATTTTTATTTGCACAAACTGCCCTGGCATAGCGCAATTTGCTATTTTAGGAACATTCAAATCAATCTCAAAGATAAAATCAGCAACCTGCCTGTTAGCAATAATTTCCGCATCTTCCTGATAAAGCACTGCAATTTCCTCCCTGCTTATACTCAAACGTAATTGGTTTGTAATTTTATGACATTCCCCTGCACTGCATCTTGAAACGTTCTTCATTCGTAAATCCTTAGGCGCAGCAAGCTGTGCCTGCGGTTTGACTCAATCAGAACGTTCCAATCTAGGGCACAGGAAAACGCCTAAATTTTACAAACCAATTGCGTTTGAGTATATGTCTGTACTGAATATTATTTCTGGCAATTAGGGCAAAAATAAGTGCCCCTGCCTGATAAAACAATTCTTTGTATTTTATGTTTACATCTCAGGCAAAGACAGCCTTTTCGATTATACACCAAAAGATGGCTCTGGAAATTTCCCTTATGCCCATAAGCATCATAATATAAATCAACTGAAGTCCCCCGGTGTTTAATTGCTGAAATTAAAACTTTTTTTATATTTCTAAACAATAAATCTATTTGTTGAGAACTTATCTTATAGGCCTGTTTTGCCGGATGAATTCCAGACAAAAAAAGAATTTCCGCAGCATAAATATTGCCAATACCAGCAATAAATGACTGATCAAGCAACAATGGCTTAATTTTTGTTTTTTTTATTAAAAGAGCTTGCTTAAATTTAGGAAAAGTAAAACATTTATCTAAAGGCTCGCACCCCAATTTTTTTACAAAATCAAGCTCCTGCCAATCCCGCACAATCCGCAATTGGCCAAACAAACGTTGGTCATTATAATTAAGAAAACTTTGGTCCGAAAATTTAATACTCAGCCTGGTTGCTGAACTCTCTAACCCCAAAATTAACTGGCCTGAAATGCGTAAATGCACGCATAAAAACAAAACCCTATTTTGCGCGCTTTGTATTTCAAAAACTAAAAGTTTGCCCCTCCTGATTATCTTACTACAACTTGCGCCAATTAATAAAGCTTTAAATTCCGCAGGCTCAGGATATTTAATCACCTTTGATTTGTTAATAACAACATCAACTATTTTTTTTCCTAAAATTTCTTTTTCTAAATCTCTTTTTATAGTCTCAACTTCAGGTAATTCAGGCATAATTTATTTTTCCTTCAAATATACTCAAACGTAATAGGTTTGTAATTTTATGACGTTGTATAATGTTTTCATAACAATATTAGAGATTGTTTAAAAGGGTTACCTTAGGCTAAAATAATTGATATTGGAGAAGATAATCAATAATTAACCTAATTAACAGGAGGTAACCCTATGGATAGTTTATCTTATATTGCAAGATTTCGTCAAATAAAAAATGATCTAAGGAAAAATCATAATTTTTTAGTTGTTGGAATTGATGTCAGCAAAAATTCACATGTAGCTTGTATGACGGATGCGCTCAAGCACATTCATCAGAAAAAATATAGATTTAACAATTCTGCAAACGGAATAGATTCAATGATAAAAACTACTAAAACTATTCAACAAAAAAACAACAAGAAAGAAGTCATTTTTGCTCTTGAACCAACAGGTAATTATCATAAACCTTTAGCTAATTATTTGTATGTTCTGGGTTATATGGTCTGTTATGTATCTTCTGTTGCTGCTAAAGAGAATAGAAAAACATTTGATGGCCGGTGGCGGAAGAATGATCCTGATGACGCGTATAATATTACCGATTTATTGAATCAAGGTAAAATCATGTTTTATGATTTAGAACATCAAAAACAATTCAAACAATTAAAGCCTTTAATTATTTTGCGTAAAAAGATTCAGAAAAGGCTATGCTCTTTAAAAGTTAAAATTAGGAATAATGTTTTTGCTCAATGTTTTCCTGAAGTTGATTCTCTTTATAGGAACATTGATAATCCTGAAGTCATCGCAATATTAGAAAATTTCCCTGCCGCGGAACAAATAAAAAATACTACTTTTAATACATTCTACACTATATTAGCAAAAACAGGACGTATGACGACTAAGAAGAAACAAAGGATTTATCACATTTGGCATGAAGCAGATAGCTCAATTGGCTGTTCTTTAAACGCAGCGATGAAAATAGAAGCAGCATTTATTCTTCAAGATCTGAAGTTAATAAAACAACAACTTAGGAAAATTGATCGGGAAATAAATTCTATTTGTAGTGCTTCTCAGGATTATAAATTACTTTTTCAAATCCCTGGTTTTGGCCCAATTTATACCAGCATATTTTTAGCTGTAATTAAAAACATTAAAAATTATAATCATTGTGATCAGATAATAAAGTTAGCTGGATTAGACCTAGAATATTCTCAATCAGGGAAATATCACAGTAAAAGCAGGAGCTCTAAAAAGGGCAACGCACTATTAAGATATGCGTTATGTGGCGCTGTTAATGGCGCTCTTAAAAATAAATTTTTTAAAGTGCTTTTTGAAAAACAACTCCAAAAGAAAGGAGATAACAAAGATAGTCGACGAATATTAAAAGTAAAATTAGCAGTAAAAATGATTCGGATTGCCTATGCAATTTTATCAAAGAAAGAACCTTTTGATATTGAAAAGATAAAACTGAATTCGGTGAAGGAGCCTGTTTTTATCGGACGTGAGGGCTGAAATACGACCCTGTGGGGGACAAT
>QNCH01000123.1 GCA_003645745.1 Candidatus Omnitrophota bacterium | reverse complement strand
GTCAGAACGTTCCAATCTACAGTACAGGGAAACGCCTAAATTTTACAAACCTATTACGTTTGAGTATACAATAGGGGGAAATTTTATGGAAAATATTAAATTGGTAACTGAGCATTTAAAAGGTTTTGTGTCTGATTCAGAGTTAAAAGAAATTTCCGATTCAATAAAACTTGTGCATAAATCTATTAAGAAAAAAGAATGCCCTGGCAATGAGTATCTTGGCTGGCTTGATTTGCCTGATTTAGTGCACAGTTCTTTGCTTAAAAGTATTGAGCGTACAGCTATGCAGGTGCGCAAAAATTGTGATGTTTTTCTTAGCTTAGGCATTGGAGGATCGTATTTAGGAGCGCGCGCAGGCATAGAATTTTTAAAGCCGGCATTTTTTAATGAATTTTCTACACACAAACCGAAAATTTATTTTGCCGGACACAATTTAAGCGCTGATTATTTAACGGATTTACTTAAACTAATCAAAGGCAAAAAAGTAGTGGTTAATGTGATTTCTAAATCAGGCACAACAACAGAAACCGCGGTTGCTTTTAGGATTATAAAACAGTGTTTGGAAAAATTTTATGGAAATAAGAATATAAAAGATAAAATTATCTGCACAACAGATAAGAAAAAAGGCGCGTTGCGTAAATTAGCAGAGCAAGAGGGATATAAGAGCTTTGTTATTGCGGATGACATAGGAGGCAGATTTTCAGTGCTTAGCCCTGTGGGGCTTTTTCCGCTTGCTGTGGCAGGTATTGATATATCTGAGCTGTTAAAAGGAGCGGCAGCCTGCCGGAAGCAGACAGAGTCTTTAGATTTAAATAAAAATACTGCTTATAAATACGCGGCAATTCGGCATATTCTTTACGCAAAAGGCAAAAAGATTGAAATTTTAGCAAATTTTCATCCTGCAGTGCATTTTGTGGGAGAATGGTGGAAACAGTTATTTGGAGAAAGTGAAGGCAAAAACCACAAAGGCATATTTCCGGCCTGCTGTGATTTTAGCACAGACTTGCATTCATTGGGACAGATGATTCAAGAAGGAGAGCGTAATCTATTTGAAACATTCCTGTTGATTAAAAACAGTACAAATAAAATGCAAATACCCCAGTTAAAAGATGATTTAGACGGGTTAAATTATCTTGCAGGAAGAACAATAGATTATATAAACCAAAAAGCTTACGAAGGCACAGCAAGCGCGCATTATGAAGGTGGTGTGCCGAATATGAGCTTAATTGTGCCTGAGCGTTCTGCTTTTTACTTGGGAGAATTATTTTACTTTTTTGAAAAAGCCGTGGCTGTTTCAGGCCTGCTTTTAGGAGTAAACCCTTTTAACCAGCCGGGAGTAGAAGCATACAAAAAGAAAATGTTTAAATTATTAGGGAAATGATTCGATTATATCCAAAGAACCTGTAGGGTCACAGCGTGCTGTGACCCTACAGGAGTCAATCATTTTTTTGTGTAAACAGTTTTGTTAGTCATAATGTTTCAGGGAACCTTTCAGCGAAAATAATCGCAAATTGATTAAGCGCTTGCTTCCAATGCTGGATCGGCAAAGTCCGTTTCTTAGCCACATTTTGCATTGCAAGATAAAGTAATTTTAAGGCAGCTTTATCATTAGGAAATGAACCTCGAGTTTTAATTACTTTTCGTAAACTATGATTTAGAGATTCCATTACGTGAATTTCCCTGCGCAGATTTCTCGTGCTTTTTATACCCCAAATGATGTGTCAATTCTCCATGTAAAACTTTTTTAATTAACGCTTTTGTTAATTCTTTAAGTATGCCATCTTCTCCAAGCAGATCTTCAGGTTTTTTATAATCCCTTAATAATTCTTATAAAAGTTCTTCGCGCGTAGCCATAATCTAATCTTCCTTATTAATTAAAGGCATACCTCCTGTTATGGAAAATATATCTAATAAAAAGAAAGCCCAAAGAACCACTAAAGAAACTAATTTAAAAGATAATTTGTTACGCATTTTATTGTTTCCTAATATTGAAAATTAATTAATAAGTTATTAAATAGTTTTTATAGTGCTATAATTACACCTGATATTTTGTTTTTTTGCAAAGGGGGGGGGGTAATTGGTGAATTAAACGGGGACACCGTAAACTTATCATTGGAGCATAATTAAATATAGTCGGAATTTTCTTTGTAAGTTGCTTAATTGCAAATGGTTACAAAAAAGAAGCTGCGTTAGATTGAATTTTGCTTAAGTGGATTCCCGCTAAAAGATTGCGGGAATGACAAAAAATGGAAGTGATAATAAATGCGGCAGGATTGATAATAGAGTGCATTGTGATGTCATTCTCGCAATCTTTTAGCGGGAATCCATAACTGAAAGCCATCCGATTGTAACAAATTAATGGCAACGCATTGACATAAATGGCTATAAATGCTATACTTTAAATAAAGGGATTATATTAGTTATTTAAATGTTTTTAATAATGTAGCAATTAATGAATATGCTGAAGGGGTGATTGAAGATGAATAAGCATCTTTTTATTCAACGCAGGTTTTACGCGCAAAAGGAAAAAGAAACAGGATATGTTCATTTTGTTGGTTCTATTTATATCGCGTATTATTTTTATGTAGATAATCAGCTCAAAGTTGCAAAATATGCTTTTTCTATTAAATATTCAAAAACAGAAGAAGAACTTAAGCAGTTAGGTTAAAATCGTACAATTACAATGCCCATTTTATTTCTCCTTAACCTGAATGTGTGATTTAGGTTAAAACTCCCCGCTGGTGCGGGGAGTTTTTTATTTGACATAATTATGCAGACTTAGTAGAATAACCTTTTCAATAAAATCTGTGGGGAATTTTTAAAATTAACCTATACTCAAAACGTAATATACTCAAACGTAATAGGTTTGTAAAATTTAGGCGTTTCCCTGTGCCTATATTGGAATGTTCTGGCCTAAGGTTTTGCGAATGAAAAATGTTTCAAGATGCGGTGCAGGGGAATGTCATAAAATTACAAACCTATTACGTTTGAGTATATATTTGGTTTTTTTTATTTATTATGTATAAACTTAGTACTTTAAAAAATGCAAAAATACTTACTTGCCATTTACCGCAAATGAAATCTGTATCTGTGGGAGTTTGGATTAAGGCTGGAGGCCTTTATGAGCCTGCAAAGCAGAGTGGGATATCGCATTTTATTGAACATCTTGTATTTAAAGGCACAAAGAGCCGTAATTATCAGCAATTAAAAGAAGCTATTGAGGGTTCAGGCGGCATGCTTAATGCTTTTACTTCTGAGGAATATACTTGTTTTTTTGTTAAAATATTGTCGCAGCATTTAAGCAAAAGTATAGATATTCTTTTGGATATGGTTTTTAACGCAATGTTTTCGCCTGCTGATATCACTAAAGAACGGCTGGTAGTTTTTGAAGAAATTAAGATGTATTTTGATTTGCCGCAGCATCTGGCAAATGACGGGCTTGTGTCATTACTTTGGCCTGAACACGCTCTTGGCAGAAGTTTATTAGGTTCGTTTGAAACATTAAAAACAATTTCGCGCACTGAGATTATTTCATATATACACAAGCATTATTGTTTGGATAATATGCTGATTAGCTGCAGCGGAAATATCGCTCATAATTTGTTTATAAATAAGGTAAATTATTTTTTAAAAAAGTACAAAATTAAAGCAAAGCAAAATTTTAAAGATAACAAATACGATTGCCCAAAGATTAAACAGAATTCTTCTCAAATAAAAATTGTGCATAAGCAAATAGAACAAATGCATATTTGTCTGGGATTTCACGCATTGCACAGACAGCATCATTTGCGCTATGCTTTATTTCTTTTGCATATTATTTTAGGCGCGAATATGTCAAGCAGGTTATTTAATGAAGTGCGTGAAAAAAAAGGGCTGGCATATGAAATTGGTTCTACAATTAAACTCTTTCAGGATGCAGGCGTATTTGTGGTGCATGCTGGAGTGATTAACGATAAACTTGTTCCAGCAGTTAAAGTTATTTTTAGCGAGGTAAAACGTTTAACTAAGTATTTAGTATTAGAAAATGAATTTACGCGTGCTAAAGAGTATTACCGCGGCCAGATTTTAATGGGCTTAGAAGATAATCTGGAGCATATGTTTTGGGCAAGTGAAAGTGTTTTAACTAAAGGGAGAATTGAGCTCGTCAGCTCTATTATAAAGAAGGTAAACGCGGTAGAGCGTAAAGATATCAGGGATGTAGCGCGGATGATTTTTAAAAAGATAAATTTAAACCTTTCAGTGGTCGGCCCTTTAACCAAAGAACAAAGTAAGAAATTAAATATTTCTGTAGATACATTTTGAATTAGGGTAAAGACAATGGCAAATAATTTATTAATTTCTTCATCTATACTTTCTGCGGATTTTAGCTGTCTTGGTAAAGAGGCGCAAAGTATAGAAAAAGCGGGAGCTGATTTGTTGCACATTGATGTTATGGATGGGCATTTTGTGCCTAATATTACAATTGGCCCCGCAGTAGTGGAAAGTTTGAGCAGAAAAATCGCATTGCCTTTAGATGTGCATTTGATGATTACAGATCCTGTATTTTTTTTAGATCAATTTATTAAGGCAGGAAGCGCGATAATTACTGTACATATTGAAGTTTGTTCAATTAAACAGATTAAGCAGATTCGCAAAAAATTAAGCGCGCATAATTTAAAGTTAGGCGTGAGTTTAAATCCAGACACTCCAGTAGAAAAATTGTACCCTATATTAGAAATTACAGATATGGTTTTAGTAATGAGTGTTAATCCCGGTTTTGGCGGACAGGCTTTTATAGATAAGGTTTTACCTAAAATTAGGCTTTTAAGAAAAATTTATCCTAAAGATATTGAAGTTGATGGCGGCATTAATGCGCGTACAGCTCGAATGGTTGCGCAAAGCGGAGCAAATATTATTGTCTCCGGAGCGTATATTTTTTCCAAAGTGAACAGAAAACAAGCAATTAAGGAGTTAAGGCAATGGGTAAAATAAAATTTGGCACAGACGGGTTCCGCGGCATAATTGCTCAGGATTTTACTTTCGCGAATTTAAACAGTATTGCGCAGGCAATTGCTGATTATTTAAAGGAAAAGAAATTTAAAACAAAAGAAAAGAAAGTTTTAGTTGGTTTTGACCGCAGGTTTTTATCAGACAAATTTGCTGAGAGTGTAAGTACAATTTTAAGCAAAAACGGTATACATGTGTTGCTTAGTCCATACTCTGTGCCTACTCCGGCAGTGAGCCATTTTAT
>QNCH01000122.1 GCA_003645745.1 Candidatus Omnitrophota bacterium | reverse complement strand
TTGAGTGGGTAGCTATTTGTTAATACAAATTTATTTTCTTTATGCGTAGTAAATGCGGGATAAACTCTGCAAGTGGGAGTTTATCGTGGAGGATGGAGTGTAAAAAAAGAGACAAACTTGGTAGGAGTGACAATATGTGATACTAAGCACTGTCATTCCCGCAATCTTTTAGCGGGAATCTACAACGGAGTAATACCCCTATTCTATACTCAAACCTAATAGACCTGAAAAATAACAGTCATATTGTCAATAAGGGATTTACAAATGCAGGGATGCACCCAGATTGCATTGTAAAATTGTAAAATTTATGTTATACTTAAATAGTAAGAAAATTTTAAAAACATTATATATGGGGATATAAACTTGAAAAAAAACCATAAAGGTTTTACTTTAATTGAATTAATAATTGTCCTTTCGATTTTCAGCGTCTTAATTACTATGGCAATGCCGCAATACCTTAAATTGGTGTTCAGAGCTCAGGAAAAAAAAGCTCTTTTTAATCTTGAATCTATATATAATGGGCAAAAAATGTTCTGGTTTGAAACTGCAAGCGAAGACCCTGATAATGGCAATCATTATGTGCACCCTGGGAATGAAGATTTGCTGGAATCATATATTGATTACACACAAAGCGACAAGCACTGGGATTATTATCTCGTTAATACTGCTGATAATGATATACTATTTGTCGCGGAAGCCGCTCATAAAAACAGTAACGGGGCATTAGACGGCAAAACTATTTCAATAGATCAAGATCATGTAATCACAAAAAGTTATTAACTCCCCAAACACATAGTTTTAAAACCTGCGATAAATGTATTACGCTTATGCTTTTCTACCTGCCCTTTAATTCTTCCATATGGGCTGATAAAGCATGATATTCCGGTATTTGCGCAACGTATTATCCAACAGCGATTTTCTATTGCCCTGAAGACACTAATTGCTTTATGCTGGACAGGTTCTGTGCTATTTTTAAACCATGCTTCATTAGTAATGATTATCATAAACTCCGCGCCTTTTTGACGAAAATTTTTTAACATTTCAGAGAAAATATCTTCAAAACAAATTAACACCGCAAATTTTACATTTTTCCTATGTTTGCCAGGTATAGAAAATATTGTGTATTGCCTGCCTGAAGAGAAATCACCAATTGCGGTACTAGAGAGAAACCAGAATATATTTTTATACGGGATATATTCACCAAAAGGCACTAAATGAATTTTATCATAAATTGTTTTTAATACACCTTGTTTATCAAATAAAAAAGCGGAATTATAATAACGTTGAATTGCTTTATCCTCTCTGGGACTGCCAAAAAGCAAATTTGTTTTTATTTCTTTAGAAAAACAAATAATCTCCTGCAAAAGAGAGTAATCATCTAAAATATTTCCTGGCAAAGAACTTTCAGGCCAGACAATTAAGTCAGGCTTATCTTTATTTGCTTTAAGGCTTAAACTACGAAAAGTTTTCAAAATATAGTTTCTATAAGCAGGGTCCCACTTATATTCCTGCTTAATATTGCCTTGAATTACGCTTACACTTAGTTCCGGCTGAGGAAAATTTTGTTTGATTTTATAAAATCCATAGCCATAAGCAATACTTAAGCAAAAAAATGAAAAAAATATAGCAATTTTATCTAATTTTTGCCGAATAATTATTCTGCTCAGCGCAACATTAACCATTACAATCAAAAAGGTTATACCTAAAACTCCTGTTTTATCAGCCATCTGAATCAACAGAATATTTTGAAATTGTGTATGGCCAAGCAATGCCCAAGGAAAACCAGAGAAAAAAAATCTACTGCGGATTAATTCAAGTAAAATCCAGAGTCCAGGCAAAAGAAGCAACGCATAATTTTTATGAAAATTTTTTACGCAAATACCAAAAATAATTGGATAAATACTTAAATACAAACAAAGTATAAGCATTCCGCATAAACTTACATAAGAAATCCAGTAAAGAACACCTAAAAAAAATAAATACCCAAAAATAAAAGATAGAATTATCCGTTGGCTTAAAATTTTTTTTTCTAAACAAACAAATAAGGGCACAAGGCTTATCCAGCATAAAAAACTCAAATCAGGCAGGTTAAAACAAAGAATAAGCAGCAACGCGGAAAGAATACTTAAAAAAAGATCATTTTTAGATAAACGGCAATATTTATTTTCGCATTTTTTATTTTCCACAACATTTTTTGTATTTTTTCCCGCTTCCACAGGGGCAAGGAGCATTTCGCCCAACTTTTTCCCCTTCTCTTGAATAAGGAATTTTACTTTGTTGCTGTTGCGGTTGCTGATAATTTTGCTCCGGAAGTATAGGCGTAGTGTTTGCAGGAAAATTTTTTGTTTCAGGATGCAAAGACATCCCGCGGACAAAAACATCGCTATAAGTATTTTTTTCAAAATTTTTAATTTTTAATAAAAATTCAAGAGTTTCTTCTTTTATTCTTTGAATCATATCAGAAAATAATAAATATGATTCATGTTGATATTCTACTAAAGGATCTTTTTGCCCAAACGCGCGTAAACCAATGCCTTCTCTTAATGTATCCACTGAATGCAAATTATCCTTCCACTGAGTATCTAGAATGTGCAAACATATAGAACGGCTAAATTCAGCCAATAAATCAGGGCCAAAAGCACGCGCTTTATCTTCATATACAGAAACAAGCGTACTGGTAATGATTTCTTTTAAATCACCTTTTTCAGGAGACTTAAAAGGTATGCTGAATTTGCTCCGCATCCAGTCCTCAAGCCCGCTAATATCCCAATCCGCGGGATGAACTTTAGGAGGCTAATATTTCTCTATTGCTAAATCAACTGTTTCATTAATTAAATCAAAAATATAATCTTTGAAATTATCCTGCGTTAAAATTTGCTGTCTTTGCTCATAAATAATTTCCCGCTGTTTATTCATTACATTATCATATTCAAGTAAATGTTTCCTAATGTCAAAATTATGAGCTTCCACACGCTTTTGCGCGGTTTCTATGGAATTATTGATTAAAGGGTGTGTGATCGGCATACCTTCTTCCCACTTGACAAAATTCATAAATTTGACAATGCGGTCAGAAGCAAAAATACGCATCAGGTCATCTGCCAAAGACAAATAAAATCTGCTTGAACCAGGATCTCCCTGTCTGCCTGACCTGCCGCGTAATTGATTGTCAATTCTACGCGATTCATGGCGTTCTGTACCGATTATATGCAAACCTTGAAGCTGAACAACTTTTTCATGTTCTACTTGAAATTCCGCACAAACACTTTGTAATGCTTTGTCTTTTTGCGCTTTAGTGGCAAGTTCAGGGTTAATGCCTTTTTTAAGCAGTAATTCACCTGCGAAAAAATCAGCATTGCCGCCCAAAAGGATATCTGTGCCGCGTCCAGCCATATTTGTGGCAATTGTTACTTTACCGAGCCTGCCAGCCTGAGCCACAATTACCGCTTCATTCTCATGAAACTTGGCATTCAGTACATTATGAGGAATTTTTTTCTTTTGCAATAGTTTGCTGATCAATTCAGATTTTTCGATGGAAATTGTGCCAACTAATACTGGCCTGCCTGTTTTGTGTAAACTAACAATTTCTTCTACAATCGCGTTAAACTTTTCCTTTTCTGTTTTATACACCACATCAGGATAAGCTATACGAATCAATGGTTTATTCGTAGGGACAACAACTACTTCAAGCTTATAAATATGCATAAATTCAGCTTCTTCTGTAAGTGCTGTTCCTGTCATTCCAGCTAATTTATTATACATCCTGAAATAATTCTGAAAAGTAATTGTTGCCAGAGTTTGATTTTCCCTGGCTATTTTTACCCCTTCTTTTGCTTCCACAGCCTGATGCAGTCCGTCGCTCCAGCGCCGTCCAGGCATCAACCTGCCGGTAAACTCATCAACAATAATTACTTCTCCATTTTTAACCACATAATGTACATCTCTCTTAAATAAGCAGGAATGCGCTTTTATCCCCTGATCAACATGATGTTTAAGCTCCATAGTTTCCATACTGCTTAAATCTTTCACTCCCAGCAGGCTAGCTGCTTTTGCCTCGCCCTGCTCTGTAAGATAAACAGCACTTGCTTTTTCATCAACAATATAATCGCCTGTTTCCTCTTTGCTCTGCTCATCCCTTGTACCTTGTTTAAGGATAGGCACAATCTTGTTGATTTTATAATACTTATCTGTAGATTCTTCTGCCGGGCCTGAAATAATTAAAGGCGTGCGCGCTTCATCAATAAGAATACTGTCAACTTCATCAACAATCGCATAATTTAATTCACGTTGAATTAAATCCTGGCTGCGCATTACCATATTGTTGCGCAAATAATCAAAACCAAACTCATTATTTGTGCCATAAGTAATATCAGAGTTATAAGCTTGCTGTCTCGTAATCGGCCTAAGATGCACGATTCTCTGGTCACTAACAGAAGTGTCATTATAATCAGGGTCATACTGAGCGGAAAAATCATGCCCAATAGACGAGCATTTCAAGCCAAGATAATTGTATATCTGCCCCATCCAGCCGCAATCCCTTTGAGCTAAATAATCATTAACTGTAACAATATGCACGCCTCTGCCAGTAAGAGTATTAAGATAAGCAGGCAAAGTAGCAACTAATGTTTTGCCTTCGCCTGTAGTCATTTCCGCGATTTTGCCTTCATGCAAAACAACTCCGCCAATAAGCTGCATATCAAAATGACGCATATTCAGCACACGTTTCGCGGCTTCCCTGCATACTGCGAAGACTTCAGGCAAAATTATATCTAAAACCTGTGCTTCAAGTTTTAACAAAGACTTCTCATCCTGATTTTCTTGTTTATGCTTTTGCAGATAATCAGTAATGAAACTCTTAAACTCTGCTGTTTTTTTCTGTAACTCGGCATCTGAAAGAGCGCTGATTTCAGGTTCTAAAGCGTTAATTTTTTCTACAAAAGGAGCCAGCCTTTTTAACTCCTTTTCATTATGACTGCCAAAAATTTTATTAAAAATAAATTTAAACATTATTTCACCTCAATAAATTTCTCATTATAAATGATGTTAAGGAAAATGGCAAGAAATTTATCGGAAATTGTCAAGGCAAAATGAAAATGTCCTATTTATCGGAAATTTGTAATTGGTCGGGGTATTAGCGTTGATTCGTAGGGACTGCCCGAGGTCGTTTAATTATTGTTATCATTATTATTACGGATTTGATAAATCAACCCCCTACGTTTTAGTTTATTTTATTAAATTCACCAATGG
>QNCH01000121.1 GCA_003645745.1 Candidatus Omnitrophota bacterium | reverse complement strand
CCAAACTCATAATAGTACTGATTTCTTCTTTTGCTCTTTGCGCTTCATTACGCAAAAAATTGTTTAACCTAAAAATAAATATTTTCTTTAAAAGGAAAGAATCCGCAGGCATTTTTTTGCTAAAATTTTGCTCAAAACGCGAATCCATTAATTTAAAAAAATATTTTTTAAATTCATCGTCAATAATAACCTGAGTGCCAATAAATTTTTTATATGCCTGCTCTAATAAATCATGGATAACATTGCCAATATCAGCGCTTTCATCTTTATGAGAAAAATCTTTCTTCTCACGCAGCCTGAGTACATACTTGTAATAAAAACGCAGCGGACAATGCAAGTAAGTATCAATACTGGAAGCAGAATAAGAGAATCTTTTAAGAAAATTAATTATTGAAGCTGTTTTAGGCACAACTGTAGTTTTAGGCATAAATTTTACTTTAAAATTAGCCTGCATCACAGGTTCCACTGTTAATGCCTTTAAATTTTTCTGTTTTTGCCAGATAATTTCTTCAATAAACCTACTTTTTCTTTTCTTTTCACTACCATCGTAAATAAGATGCACATTTTTTGCAGATGCTATAAGACGCATAAAATGGTACCTCTGCACCTCTTCTTTTTCTATATTGTTTATGCCTAATTGCAACATTACTTCCATAGGAATAAGCGGCTCTGTTTTAGTTAAATTCGGCAAAACAGACTCGTTAACATCCATAATTATCACATTTTCAAAACTAAGGCCGCGTGTTTCAAACAAACCTAATACCTGCAATCCTTTAAGCGGCGTTCCGGAAAAGGAAATTAATTCCCTGGCAAATTTATTCTCAAATATTTTAAACATCTCAATTAATGAAATTTTTTCATGCTTAAAAACAGAATTTTTAAGTTCATCTTTTATCGCGAATACTTTATTCGCAATTTTAAGATTTAAGGGATACTGGTTTAAAAAACTTTTCTCTAATAAATTATTCAGCAATATTTCAACCTGCTTGGAATATTCATAAAAATTATTAGTTTGTTCCCAATTATAAAATAAAAGTTTATGTAATAACTTAAGCGTTTGTTTTAATTGTTCCTGCCTTATATGAATATTCATACTATGCAGAGTTTCAAGCGCCATCTTAAATAGAAGTTCAAGGTTCTCAATATCTTCCAAATTTATGAATAAACTTCCGGATAAAGATGTTTTTGCCATACCTAAAAGCACTTCTTCTATCTTGTGCACAATAACGCGTGTAATTGCCGAATGCTCCGCGATTTTAAGATTTTTTATGAATGGATGACTTAAAAGATTAAGATAATCCTTTACATAATACTGTCCGTCTTTTTTAGTAACCTGAACTTTAAATAATGACATAAATAAAGCATATAAAGAACTTCTCTTTACAGGATAGCCCATAGATATATTAAACAAATGAGTTACCGCGGTAATTTCAGAAAGCAAAGCGATTACTGCGCTTGTATCAGGCAGGACAATCACTGATTTCTCAGGATTTTTAATTTTTTTTAGAATTTCCCTGATCATAGAAACCTGTGAATGCAAATCAAATCCAGCATACATTCTGAGATTATAATTATCAGGCTTAATTTCTTTTGACTTAATAAGAAAAGAATTCCTCTGAGCAAAATCTTTGAGTATAGGCCAATTTTCTTGATCACCTTGAAAAACAAGCCAGGCTTTATCTTGATCATATAAACTACGGATAATTTTTTCTTCAGTCTTATGCAGATAAAATAAATTACAAAAAAAGATCTGCTCAAACTCAGGCAAATTTTTCGCGTTAACAATCTCTAAGGCTTTAAGATAAATCAAGCCCTTTGAATAAATATTGTTTTCTTCCAAATAACAATGAAACTGCTTCCGCAAGATGACAATATGTTTAAGTAATGTATTAATATTGTCAGGAATGTCATAACCAATTTCCGCGTTTAATTGTATATCCTGCAGGCAATCAGTATTTATTAAATTTAAATCAAATAACTCAATGCAATGTAAAATTTCCCTTGCCCATGGCAAAAATTGTGAAAAATTTTCCTTACCTTTAATAATGTCCCTGGAAACATTTTTCGCTAAATTATAAATAATGTAACAGGCATCTAAATCAGAAATTTTAGACAAAGGCTTATTTTCTGAAACAAGGTAGGTAAAAAATTCTTCTATTGAAAAAAAACTTGGTGGGTAAAAACTCTTTTTAATTAAAATTGATAAATGCTTTTTTAAAAATAATCCAGGCCTTTTACCGCCAAAAACAAAAGCTAAACGGCTAATATCTTTATTTTTTACTAAATATTGTTTAGAAATAAATAAACATAATTTTTTAATATAATTTTCACTGAAATTATAAGTAATGATTTTCTGCATTCAAATTATTTTATATTTCAACGTAAGCAGCTGCTGTCCCCTTTTTATGCCTATGTCTATATTAGCTGCAGTCCTTAACTGCTTTACTGCTCCAATAGCTTGAAAAATATTTTTAATTTCCAAATCATTAATGCTTTTTATTACATCAGCATTTTTCAAACCTAACTGTCTGATAAAACCATCCGCGGAAATATTATCTATAGCCAATCCTTGGGCCTGTCCTGTATGTTTGTTAATCACAGAATCAATTTTCAATTTATTCACCTCACTTGCAATCTCAGGCACATTAGTAATTAATTCCTGTTTGTTTATAACCATTTCAAGTTTATTCTTACACACCATAAATGTCTTATCCAATTTATCTTCAACAGGTGTTAAAGTAAACTTTAAAATTCGTTCGTTACCATCATTTAAAGAAAAAATTACTTGATTATCTAAAATTTCTTTTATTTTTAGATTATTTATGTTTTCCCCTTTGCGGTATATACCGCTAATTTTTTTATCTATTAATTCAATAAATGCTAAAGGAATTTTGCCTTTAATAATCCCGGTTAAACGCAAATTTTTTAAACTCATTAAAACAGAATCTTTCTTCTGCGTATTAACAGCTAAACTTTTTGGCTCAGCGCACTTAACTACTTTGCTCTTTAAATCAATATTATAATTATTTTGGCAATACTTTGCCTGCAAGATTCTGTTTAATTGCTGACGTTCTTGATTTAAAAGAGGAATTAAGCTTAACTGATAAAAAAGAAATGTGCAATTCAATAAAACTACTGTAGAAACCACAATTATTAAAAAATATTTCTTTCGCATAATCGTAAAACGCTCTTTCAAGTTTTAAGTGGGTAAATAATATTTATTGAAGCTTCGCACACCTGCTCAGTTTTCATGCCTTTTCTGTCATTCCCGCAATCTTTTAGCGGAAATCTATCAACTATTCTATCATCGATTACAAGGGGGAAGTAAAACTGTGTTAACAAATATTACCCTATCAAAATTCCAAAGAACCAATTTTAAAAACCTATTGTAATTCCTAATTGATGAGTATATTTATCCATCCCAGACAATGACTTCTGCCAATAAATAAATGAATAATCAAGATAATAATTTATTGGCTTCAAACCTAAAAAATCAGCCCGCTGTAATCCCATTCCAAAGGAATAAAATTTAACAGTATCTTCTTTTGAATTCGGATGATGCGCTCCAACACGTATTGACACACTATCACTAAGATAATGCTCTATGCCAACCCGTATATCCTGAGATAAATCACATCCTGTATTCTTTGTATTCCCGGTTAAATCATAAATATCAAAAGATATGGTTGTTCTATCATTTGGATAATAAGCTATTGCCGGGCGGAATACACGAAATAACCTGCTTTTAACTCCAAATAATGAATATCCAGGCTCAAAAACATTTTCGCATAAACAACCAAAACTTATACTGTTAGAATAATACCAGAGCCAGCCTAAATTTATGCTTATTGCTGAATCTTCAGCATCCAATAAATTAGTTTCAGCGCTAAATGAGTACTGAGTTAAGCTAACACCTATCGCCATCTCTTCGCTTGAAATTTTTCTGCCATAGGCAAGACCATAATGATACAAATCTGTCTCTACACCATTGCGGTCATAACCGCTGTTATGCACAAAAAACCCCATACCGCCAAAATTAGCAAAATTACGTTCATACCCGCTTTTCAAAGGCTGGACAAAACTAAAATAATCATCACTAATTAAATCCGCGGTGACATATTTATCCCTGTTGTTCAAAATAGCCGCGTACGTGCATTCACTATTCTCCTGCCAGGCCATACCAGCAGGATTCCAGCTTACAGCATGCACGTCATCCGCGATTGCCACAAATGCCCCGCCTAAAGAAATTGGCCTGCCGCCGCCTTCAGCAGCAAAAACTATATTTAAATCTAAACCAAAAAAACAAATTACTAAAATAATTGCTGTAGTTAATTTATGCATACTCAGTCCTCTTCATTTTTAATCTTAATACAAAAATCCGCAAATGTTACTGCTGGTTTTAATAATTTTCGGATCAATGCTTTAGCGCAAAAATCATTCCTAATTATATTTGCTAAATACGGTCCAACCAAATAATAGCCATTAATAAATTCCCTGCCGGAAACTGTTTTAATTAAATATAAATCACGAAACTTTCTTAAAGTTCGCACATTTCGATCATCTGCGCTTCCATAACATACAGTTGCCACAAAACAATCACTTTTGCCTGGATTCATTTGTCCGCTGCGCTGCATTACAGTTACAGCAGCGCGATTATGCGCGCCTGTAGCACCTGAACAATCTCCATCTTCATTAAAGCCAAAAGCTACATAATGATACGTTTGTCCGCCCAAAACATTAGTATGATTAAACATATCCAAAGTGCCTGAAACAGCAGAACGGCTGCAAAGCAATGTGCCGTCATCAGGCCCTGTAGGATATATGCCATCAGTCCTGTAACGCACCATAACACTTTTTAAATCAGCCCTGCTTGAATTTTTCCATTGCAGGGTTATCCAACTGCTATTGTCAAAAGCAATATTAGACGCGATAAAACTACCAGGAGATAACAACGCGGAAGTTAAAGGAGTATGCGGGTCTCCAAATAAATTTATGGTATAATAGCACCATCTGTACGCGTTGTCATCTCCAATAAGCCCAATATTTGCCTGTTTAGATTCCTGTAAAATTTTACCAAGATTAGTTGTACTGCCTTCAAACATTTTGTCCCAAAACATACGGTTAAACCTTTGAGAAGGCCCCTCAGTTGTTCCTACATAAAACCACCCTGAACGTGAATTAGCAATAAAAGCAAATGCTCCGTGCTCCTCAGTTACAAAATGTTCTACGTTACAATCATAATTGACATATT
>QNCH01000120.1 GCA_003645745.1 Candidatus Omnitrophota bacterium | reverse complement strand
TGCTGAATAATTTTTATGGCAAAACATTTGTAAATTTGTATTATAAATACAGCCCAAAGATGGCAGATTATATCAGGCAAGAGGAAAGCCTGAAAGCGATAGTCAGGATAATATTGAAAACATTGGTAAATATCACAAAGTAAATTACAATGTAGAAGCATGATTTATCATGCCCGGTATGTTATACTCAACCGTAATCGGTTTGCAATATTTAGGGTGTTTCCTGTGCTGTAGATTGAAACGTTTTGATTGAGTCAAACCGCAGGCGCAGCTTGCTGCGTTGAGGTTTGGCGATAGAAGAACGTTTCAAGATGCGGTGCAGAGGGACGTTCTGAAATTGCAAACCGATTACGGTTGAGTATAGAACCGCTGGCCATTCTCTCTAATCGATATGTACTCTTTTTTTACCAAATTTGAGTGTTAGATCATTTATCGCCATATATAAACAGGGTATCAAAAATAGGGTGATGATTGTTGCAAAGAGCAGCCCCCAGCTAAATGCCAAAGACATTGGGGAAAGCATTTTTTCATATCCTCCCCAGCCGTAAGCCATTGGCAGCAGTCCTGCCAAAGTGGTTAGTGTGGTTAATAAAATTGGCCTGAGCCTTGTTTTAGAAAATTCCGCGATCCGCAAGAGAAAGTCTTTGTTATTCCCTCTTCCTGCTAAGTTTTTATTTAATGTATTAACCATAACAATTGAATCATTAACAACAACTCCTGAAAGGCTGATTACCGCTAAAAGTACAAACATAGAAATATTTTGCCCGTGAGTTAAAAGCGCGAAAATTACCCCAATAATACTAAAGGGAATTACAGACATAATTGTCAAAGGGAGAGTCCATGAATCGAGTAGAACAGCTAAGACACAAAAGATTAGTAATACTGCGATCAGCGCCGCGGTTTTTACATCTTTTAAAATTTCTTTTGTTTTTTTATACTCACCTCCTAATTCATATTCTAAGGAGTCTGGAATATCCCAGGTGTCTATGAGATTTGTTTGTATATATTTTGCTGACTCAAGAGCGGAAATTTTTTTTGAGGCAATTTCTGCGCTTATTGTAATGCTTCTTACTCCATTTCTGTGATAAATGGACAGGTCTGAGGTTCTGTTTTTAAAACTGATGAAATTTTTTAGTTTAATCAGCGCGCCTGCTTTATTTTTTATTCCAAGCTCATTTAAAATATTTAAATCTTTTCTGCTCTCATTATTTAAGATTACTCTGTAATCAATTTCTTGATCAACAGTTTGTATAGAAGTTACAATTTCGCCTTCATAGGCAATTTTTAGTATCTGTGCGACATCTGCGGTAGTTATGCCAAGCGCTGCCATTTTTTTATGGTCTATGTCAACCACTAATTCGTCTTTGCCTTGTTTCCTGTTACTGTCAAGATCTGAAACACCCATTGTTTTCATTTTTTTGAGAAAAGTTAGCGTCTTTTTTTCTGCTGCAATAAGTATGTTGCGATCATTTGAACTTAAATGTATTGTCACAGGTTTATCTTTTATCGCGCCAATTTTTTGCTTGTCAAAAACAACTTTAATGCCTTTTAATGGCTTATATTTGCTTTTCAGCTCTTTAATGATTTGGCTGGCATATCGTTTTCTTTCAGAGTCAGGAGTCAGAAAAACAGTAATAATCGCCCAGTTTTCGTGGTCGCCGAAATTTTTTGTTTTTGACGTGGATTGATGTCCAATGCGCGATATATATGAAGCTACTTCATCTTTGGGCAATTTCGCGATTAATTGCTCGAGTTCTTGTGTTACTTGTTGGGTTTTTTCTAAATTAAAATTGTTAGGTGTTTCTATTTTTATAAAAAATGTATTTATATTAGATTGAGGAAACATCTGAACCTTTAAATATTTTCCGGCAAGTAATATGGAAACAGCGAAAGCCGTTAACAGCAAAAGCATAAACATATAGCGGAATTTAAGGATAAAAACAAGAATATTTTTATATATTTTTTCTAAAAAAATCATCCATTCTGGTTTGGAGCTTTTTTTATTTTTCCCATGCGCTAAATGATTAGGAAGAACAAAAAAAGATTCAAACAAAGAAATTACGAGTATGATGATTACAATAAGGGGAATCGCTTTGACAAATTTGCCGATTTTTCCGCTAAGATAAAATATCGGCAGATAAGCAAATATTGTAGTTAAAGCAGCTGTTGTCACAGGTGCAGCCATTTCCATAACTGCTTTTAAGGACGCTTTTCGCGGCTCTAACCCAGATTCCTGATAAAAAGTCGTTTTTTCTGAGATTACTATAGCATCATCAACAATTATACCAATCACAATCAGCAGGCCGCTTAATGCAATCGCGCTTAGTGTTAAATTAAAAAGCGGAAAAAATGAAAAAGCAGCGATAAAACAAAACGGAATACCAAATGATGTCCATAACGCGGCTTTTTTATTTAAGAAAAAAAACAGAAATAATAAGACTAAAATAAAGCCGATAATTCCGTTATTGATCAGAAGTTTAAGCCTGGTTTTTGTTGTTTTAGACTGATCGTTAACATAAGTGTATTTTATTTCTTTAGGTATTTTTTCTTTTACCAGAGCCTGTACGCTTTTAATCGTTCGGATTATATCCGCGGCATTTTTTTTTCTAACCAGAAGGGAGATGCCAATTTCGCCGTTATTTCGCACAATAAGATGATTATCTTCTTCTGTGAGTTTTACTTCAGAGATTTCTTTTAATGATATCTGTTTTTGTTCAAAATTGCTTCTTAGAATTACATCCGCTACTTCCAGCGGGTTTTTAAATTTATTCAGGATAATTATATTTTTAAGGCCTTTATAAGATTCCAGGGTTCCAGCGGTAGTTCTTAAATTTCTTTTTTGTATAGACGTGACGACCTCAGGTAATGAAAAGTAAGCGTTGTTCATTAATGTTGGATCAACTTCAACGTGAATTTCCTGGTCAAAATAGCCGACTTTTTCTACTCCAGCGACACCATCTAATTTTTCGATATTTTTTTCTAATTGCAGAGAAATATCCCGTAAGTAACTTTTATTTTTATGTGATAAGGCAATTTCAATTATTGGGATATCACCGGTTACAATTTCTGATACAATCGGCTTACTTTTTATTGTGTCAGGCAAATCATCAATACTGTCTATTTCTTTTTGAATTTCATCTTTTATAAAATCTGTCTGTTTTCCCCCCATACTTTCATCTATTTGGATTAATATAGATGAGCTGTTTTCCATTGAAGTAGAAGTTATTTCTTCGATTCCGTCTACGTTTCGCAGATGGTCTTCTATGGGAATTGTAACATTTAATTCAACATCCTGCGCAGATGCCCCGGGATATATTGTTGTGATTGAAACCTGATTTAAATCAATTGCCGGCATCCCTTCCCTCGGTATTTTTTTTAAAGACATTATGCCAAAAATAATCAGCAGGGTAATAATAATATTAACCAATATTTTGCGGTTAATAAAAAACTTAAATATATTTTCCATTAAATCGCTCCTGTTAAATAATTAAATATATAAGGAATATTCTTTTTAAGTTAATCCCAAAGGATTATAAAAAGAATATTTTTGTCATTCCCTGCATGGCAGGACAGATGCCCGCAATTTTTTAGCGGGAATCTAATTTGATCAGCTTTTATTCTACCCTATTAATCAATTTTTTCAAAATGTATGATGATTACTTATCTATACTCAAACGTAATAGGTTTATGAAATTTAGGCGTTTCCCTGTGCCCTAGATTGGAACGTTCTGACCTAAGCCAAACCGCAGGCACAGCTTGCTGCGTTGAGGATTTGCGAATGAAGAACGTTTCAAGATGCAGTGCAGGGGGGGGATGTCATAAAATTACAAACCTATTACGTTTGAGTTTGAGTGCTTCCAGGGCATATATGTTTAAGATAGGTTATCGTGCTTCATCCGCTGAGAGCCATAAGACGGTATGGAGTTTTATGCTGCTATCTTTGTCTGAGGAACATCACGATAGAATCCATTTTTTTAATCGTATGCGTATCAAACGAAATAAAAATCTATATGATCACGCAGGCCTTATTTCTGAAACAGAAGGCAGACAAATAATTCGTTTAGCAGCAAAACATATTGCTGCAATTAAAAAAATTATCTAATCCAATACATCTACTCAAACGTAATAGGTTTCAGTTGATGTTCGCTTTATTGAATTAAATTTTTTAAAGATTAGATATTATTTTTTTTCGATCAATCTTCGTGTGAATTCTGAAAAAGTTACACATCTGTTTTTGGGGATCATGGCTGCGATCCAGTCTTTCCCTCTGCCTTTTTTATTTGTGCCGTCTTTTTGCAAAGGGGAATTTAATTTTAAAGGTTCCTCTAAAAAAAAGTAAGTAAAAATTTTATTTTTTTCTGATGAATCAATTTTTATCCCTGCGATCCATTTTTTGACTAATTCTGGTTTATTAGTAAAATTATTTAAGTCATCAGTGAAGTTTTCGATCTCTTTTGGCGAAAGTGTTAATATCCCAAGAATTTTTGATAAATATGAGATACCTTCACCCTCTGGTTGCCTGGAATTTCGTGTGAAGTATGGGGAAAAATAAAGAGGACTTCCAAAAATTACGTCTCTTCGATATACCTGAAAGTTACGAAATCTTTTAATTTCTTTTGCATTACCGAGATCTTGGATAAGAATTTCTTTTTGTTCTCTCATTTTAAACCCTTTCATTGCAAAACTAAGAAAATTTTTTATTAAGCTGTTGTGTTGAAATTGTTTGTTGTCAAATAAATTTGCAATATCCATCCACCCCAGATTGAGGATTGCGATAGTTTCGGTTATTTGTTTTTTAAAATCATTTTGCTGGGTTATGAAACAGAGAATTTTTTTTGGATCATTACTGAAACTTTTTAAATATTGAGTCCGTTGTGATTGAACTTTATTGCTGTGTACTTTGCATTCAATGATAACGTGAAATTTTCCTTTTTGCCTAATTTCGATATCAGTCCGACCTTCGTTCCTTACTCGTTCAGTTTCTATTGATGTGTCCTTAAAGTTCGCGGATGTATTTTTTGTTGAAATTCCAATATGGTGTAAAAATTGATATAAGGCTGTTGGTTCCCGCCCCAGAATGTAGGCAAAAGCTTTTGATAAACCGACTTCATTTACACCAAGAAGGTCAAATGTATTAAGAGCAGAACGTCTAAGTCCTGTATGTTTTATTTTCATAACTAATTTTGTATGAGAATACCTGAGCAACTCTAAAAGTTTCATTGACCTCTGAGCTTGCATCTAAAAATTTATTCAAAGAGAAAT
>QNCH01000119.1 GCA_003645745.1 Candidatus Omnitrophota bacterium | reverse complement strand
TATACTCAAACGCAATTGGTTTGTAATTTTATGACATTCCCCTGCACTACATTTTGAAACGTTCTTCTCTCGCAAATTCTTAGGCGCAGCAAGCTGCGCCTGCGGTTTGACTCAATCAGAACGTTCCAACCTTATAATGGATTAGAAGCTGTGAAATAATTCATCAATTGACACACACATACATATATGCTAATCTTAAAACTCACGATAACAAAATCAATTAACGTAAGTTACTGGATGATTACTCCCTAATTAAAAATTTTATGGATACTAAATCTGTTTTCAATTCTCTTCCCGGTCAGCTAAAAAATATTCTTCAAAAAAATGGAGTAAGCGACCTTTATCCTCCACAAGCTGAAGCAGTAGAAAAAGGGCTGCTTTCTGACAAAAATATTATTCTCTCAATTCCCACTGCGTCAGGCAAAACTTTAATTGCTGAAATGGCTATGCTTGAAAATTTGCTGCAGCATAAAGGCAATTGTATTTATATTGTGCCTTTAAAAGCTCTGGCAGCAGAAAAATACGAAGATTTTAAAGAAAAATATTCAGGTTTCGGCATAGAAATAGGAATTGCCACAGGAGATTTTGATTACATTAACCCTAATTTAACAAACAAAGATATCATTATTGCTACTGTGGAAAAAATAGATTCCATACTCAGGCAAAAATCTCTCTGGCTTTGCAAAAATCTTAGCTGTGTAGTTATTGATGAAATCCATTATTTAGGAGATCACTCACGCGGGCCGACTTTAGAAATAGTCATTACACAGCTCTTAACACTTAAGCCTGGCCTCAAAATTATAGGTTTAAGCGCGACAATTGCTAACGCGCATGAAATAGCTAAGTGGCTAAATGCCCTGCTTGTTTGCAGCCAATGGAGGCCTGTGCTTTTAAAAGAGGGAGTTTATTGCCTGGGAGAAATCAGTTTCGCAGATGGAAATAACAAAATATTAAATCTCAATCAAACCAATGACGAAACTGCTGCTCTTGCTCTTGACTGCATTCAGGATAATGGACAAGTATTAGTATTTGTTAATACCAGGCGTTCAGCACAAGCAGAAGCAGCAAGAATAGCTAAAGCAGTGGATAAAATATTAAGCCCTGAAGAAAAACAAGATTTAGAGCAAATAGCAGAACAATTTAATAACATCTCAGAAAAGACTAAACTAAGCAGCAGCTTATCTGATTGCGTAAGAAACGGAACAGGTTTTCACCATGCGGGGCTGGTGTACGCGCAAAGAAAATTAATTGAGGACAATTTTCGTAACAATAAGATTAAAGTTATTTGCGCTACTCCAACTTTAGCAGTAGGAGTTAACCTTCCTTCAAGGCGCACAATTATAAAAGGGGTGCATAGATATGTATCAGGAAAAGGAATGCAGCCAATCAGTATAATGGAATATAAACAAATGAGCGGAAGAGCCGGACGCCCAAAATACGACACCTATGGAGAGTCAATCTTATTTGCTAAAAACGAAAGAGAAAAAGGTAATTTATTCAATAATTTTGTTTTTTCTGATCCTGAAGCTATATCTTCATATTTAAATACTGAAAAAGCATTACGTTTTCATTTATTAGCCGCAATTTCCAGCGGATTTACTTCAAGCCATAATGCTGTATTTGATTTTATCGAAAAAACATTTTTCGCGCATCAGCAAACATACCCTTCAATAGATAGAATGGTTACTAAAATTATTGATTTTTTAATCCAGGAACAAATGGTTACCACTCAATCACAACAATTAACCCCTACAGAATTCGGCAAAAAAATAAGTAATTTATATATAGACCCAATTACCGCGGTTATTGTTCGCGATTGCCTGCAGGAACCAAAAAATAATTTAAACCCATTGTCTTTGCTTTATCTAATCTGCTCAGTTCCTGATATGAACATCTTAAATTTAAATAAATCAGACATAGAAAAAGTCACCCCATTCGCGGAAAAAAACAATGAATTTCTGCAATTACCACTGCCATTTAATCATGACTATACAACACATCTTGCTAAAATAAAAACAGTCTGGATGATTCTGCATTGGACGTGGGAAGAAAAAGAAGAAAATATTTGCAGTTTTTTTAATACCGGGCCGGGAGACTTGCATCGTTTTGTAGAAAGCGCTGAATGGCTGCTCTATGCTGTGGCACAAGTTGCAAAAATATTTAACATCAACAATATTAATACAATTTATAAATTAAAAAAGCAGCTGCATTATGGCATCAAAGAAGAACTGCTTGAACTGGTGAGCCTAAGAGGTGTGGGAAGAATCCGTGCGCGTAACCTGTTTCGCTTTGGATGTAAGGATAAAATTGAACTCTCAGAAATACCTTTGGCCAAATTAGAAAAAATACCGACAATCGGCAAAGAATTAGCAATACAAATTAAAAAACAAGTTTCATAATTGAATTTATACAGCCATATATCTTCGCCGTTCTTTCTTTATCCCGCATTTTTTCATTTTATTATAAAGAGTAGTCCTGTTTATGCCAAGATGAACCGCTGTTTTTGTGCAATTCCAGTTAAAACGTTTCAAAGCATTTAAGACAATATCTCCTTCAGAAGCTCTTAAACTACATTTTAATGATGAATCAATAGAATCAGCAGTACTTTTAGATTGATATTTTTTAGAAAATATAGAATCTGGTAAATCTGATAATTTAATTACATTGCCTTTAACTAAAATACACGCGCGTTCAATACAATTAGCCAACTCTCTAACATTTCCAGGCCATAAATATTCTAACATTGCATCCAAAGCCTCTTTACTCACTTTCTCTATCGCAGAACTATTTTTCATTTTTATTCTCATAGGATTATACCGCGCAAGGAAATACTCAACTAACAACAAAACATCTTCAACACGCTCACGTAAAGGCGGCAGATTTATACAAATTACATTTAAACGCCAGTATAAATCTTCCCTAAAACTTTTAATTCTTACTAATTGCTCTAAATTTTGATTAGTAGCAGCGATAATGCGCACATTTGATTTTAAAGTTGTTGTATCTCCCACACGTTCATAAGTGCCTTGTTCTAATACACGTAACAATTTAACCTGCAAGCCAGGAGAACACGTGTCTATTTCATCTAAAAATATTGTGCCGCGATTAGCAACTTCAAACCTCCCTGCCCTGTCTTTAATCGCTCCAGTAAAAGATCCTCTTATATGGCCAAAAAGCTCACTTTCCAACAATGTCTCTGGCAAAGCACCGCAGCTTACCTCAATAAATATTTTATCTTTACGAAAACGATCCGTTTGATGTAGAGCTTCAGCAACCATTCTTTTGCCTGTGCCGCTTTCTCCACAAATAAGCACTGTTGATGGAGAACTTGCTACAGCTCTAATCATTTTATAAATCTCACGCATCTTTTCGTTTTTTCCAATTAAACCATGAAATTTATGTGTTTTTACTTTCATTTTATCTTCCGTATTATTCTAAATTATAGTCCTCTATTTCCTGTATCTTCTGTTTCACAATCTCAATTAATTTATGCTCAGGAAAATCTTCTAATATACGTTTATATATTTCAAGGCCTTTTTCTTTATTATGCAGCTCTTCTACATAAACAGCCGCTAATAACAAAAGGCTGTCCGGAGCTAACCCATATTTTAAATCTAACTGATTAACATATGCAATAACACCCTGCCAATCTTTTTGTTCAAGGTAAGCTTCTACAATCAGATGTTCGCACATCGCGCAAATTTTAGTTCCTTTATACTGATCAGCAATATTCTGGTAATAAGTTATTGCTTCCGCGTACGCTTTTGCCGCAGATTCATTTTTACTCTCTTTTATATAATAACGCGCAATATATAAAGGAATGTTTAAACTCTGCAAAGTTTTTGGATACGTAATTCTAACTTTTTCAAATATTTCCAATGCTTTATGCCAATCGCCGCTTTTTTCATATGCTTTTGCCTGTAAAAAAAGCGCTGCTGCTTTCTGATCATTGTCATATTCAGCATTAGCAGCAATCTCTTCATACATATCACATGCTTCTGAAAATAATTTTTCAAACAAATAAAGCTGCGCAATTTTAAATTGCGCGTTAATAGCATATTTTGTCTGTGGGACTTTTTGTACAATATGCTCGTATAACTGCCTTGCATGCTCAAACTCATACGAAGACGCTGAACCCTGATTAATAAATATTGTTTCACTGTACCTGTCTGCCTGATAAACAAGCCGTTCTAACTTATATTGCTGGCTGCATCCGCAGGCAAAAATTAAGCTGATACTTATTATCAACAAATTAAAAAACGAGCTGATAAATTTTACCTTATTTTCCATTTACTCATCCCTGATAGAAATATAATATTTTGAAATAAAAAGAGTTGTCATTACGTTAATCATTAAAAGAGCAATAACATCAGCAATCAAAACTACAAATATAATTTCCGGAGCTGTGCTTTTCATTAAAGAAAAAAATCTTTCTTTGAATAAAGCAATTGGGATATATAAGCAAACCGGAAAAATTATTAAAAAACAGGCTGGAAAAAAATTTTTTACTAAATGTTTTAAATTAAAAAATATAGCAGTAACAAAATTTTTGTTATCCATAATCACCGCAGGCTGGGCAAAAGCAAACAAGGCATTTAAAAAACCTGTACCAATAATTCCAAAAATAATAAAAAGCATAGACCAATATTCTTTACCAATTTTAAGAAAACTGCTGCCCCGAGCTAAAATTTTTGCTAAAACAAACGCGTCTAAATGATAAAATTTATAAAGCAAAAAATACACCAGCACAGTAATAATTAATAAGTTTACATACTTAAATAATGCGGTTTTAAAAGCGGATTTAAACGAAAATTCTTCTTTTAAATTATATTGCCACACACAACTAAGAGTCATCCCAGTAATAAATGTACCTAATACAAGACTAAGAACAATTTGTAAATAAAAACACAATTTCGCTAATAACAGCAAATTAAGAGGATAATGCAAAAAATTTTCTGTCCAGTAACGCAGAACTATAGGCTTAATATATACGACAAAAGGCGGCTGCAAAGCAACAAAAATAAGCAAAATACCTAATAATTCTACGATTGCAAGCACAACAAAAGGCATAATTATTTGCGGCTGATAATTTAATAATTTAAAACTTTCAGACCATGCCTGTTTAATTAAGTCAATTTGCGATAAATTCCTTTTACGCATTTTTTCCCCTTAGAAACTGTAACGGAATAAATATTACATTTCTACCTCACATTTTCAGGTCATCTTTATCTGATCTAAATCTGTGGATATAAATGCAACATTTATTTCGTTACAGTTCCT
>QNCH01000118.1 GCA_003645745.1 Candidatus Omnitrophota bacterium | reverse complement strand
CAATGAATCTTTTCGCGCAAACAGTAGGCGCAAAAATTTTATTGAATAAAAAATATATAGCTAAAATTAAGAAATTTTTATTTAAAGAACGTGATTTTTTATATCAAAAACTTTGTGATATAAATGGATTAAAAGTTTATCCTTCTGCAACAAATTTTATTTTAGTTAAAATTATTGCGCGGATCAGTTCAAAACAGCTACAAATACGTTTACTTAAGAAACATATTTTAGTGCGTGATTGCAGTAATTTTTATGGGCTTAATCAACAATATTTTCGGATTAGCATTAGAAATAGATCGGATAATTTACGTTTGATCTCGGAATTATCAAATATTTTTGTAGATAACTAATGAGTTATATAATTATCATCGCGTATGTTTTGGATATTTTGTTTGGTGATCCGTATTGGTTTCCGCATCCTGTAAAAATTATTGGCAGGGGTGTATCTCTTTTTGAGCGTATACTGCGGAAATCTGCGCTTAATCTTAAAATATCAGGTTTTTTTTTAGTATTGATTACAGTAAACTTAACATATCTTAGTATAAGTTTTCTGCTTTTTCTCTCAGGTTCTCTGCATTTAGTCATAGGAAATATTGTTAGTTGTTTTTTTATTTATACTTGTTTTTCAATAAAAAGCTTAGGCTTAGAAGCAAAAAAAATTTATACTTTATTAAAATGTAATGACTTGTCTGAAGCAAGGAATGCCCTGTCATTAATTGTAGGCCGTGATACTCAGCATTTATCAGAAGTTGAGATAATCAGGGCAACAGTTGAAACAGTCGCGGAAAATACTGTGGACGGTGTGCTTGCGCCTTTATTTTATGCTTGTCTTGGCGGAGCGCAATTAGCATTAGCATATAAGGCAGTAAATACTTTGGACTCAATGGTTGGGTATAGAAATGAACGTTATAAAGATTTTGGCTGGTTTTCAGCAAAATTTGATGATTTTGCCAACTGGATTCCAGCGCGTATTTCAGGTATAATTATTCCTGTTGCAGCATTTTTACTTTCAATGCGTTTTAAACAGGCAGTCAATATCATAATTAGAGACAGCCGTAAATCTCTTAGCCCTAACGCGGGTATTGCTGAAGCTGGTTTTGCAGGTGCAATGGGCATTGTGCTGGGCGGAGCGAATTATTATGGTGAGAAATTGTATGAAAAACCGGTGATTGGCATTAGTAGTAAAGAAAAAGATATCAATGATATTTTGAAGTCAATTCGTTTAATGCAGGCTGTTTCTCTTATCTCAGTTCTTTGTGCCGTGGGATTGTTTATACTCAAAAGTAATAGGTTTGCAATTTTATGACGTTTCACTGCACCGTTCTTCTATTGCCAAACTTCAACGCAGCGAGCTGCGCCTGCGGTTTGTTTTAAGTCAGAACGTTCCAATCTACAGTACAGGGAAACGCTTAAATTTTGCAAACCTATTACGTTTGAGTATATAATAATTTGATTATGATCATTGCATTTTATTGTTCTGTAAGGTTCTCCGCATAGCTGGACAGGTAATCTGACTTTTTTGTTTTGGGGCTGAATAACGGTGTAATGGAGATTATGATAATCGGTGAATGAAGCGGGGACATCATAAATTTATCATTTTAAAATAATTCAATTTTTCAAAGTAGTTTCCCGCTAAAAGATTGCGGGAATGACAGTGAGAGGCAGCATTTTATTGTCTATCCTGTCCTTTCAATTTTTGTCATTCCCGCAATGCTTTTAGCGGGAATCCATAACAGAAACCACGCTTCAGGCATCGATTACAGATTATGTTGTAAGGTTATTTGTTTTTTTTGAAAAATTATGTATAATATATTCAAACGCAATTGGTTGGTAAAATTTAGGCGTTTTCCTGTGCCCTAGATTGGAACGCTCTGACCTAAGTCAAATCGCAGGCGCAGCTCGCTGCACCTCAGGATTTACGAATGAAGAACGTTTCAAGATGCAGTGCAGGGCAGTGCAGTGCAGGGCAGGGGAATGTCATAAAATTACAAACTGATTACGTTTGAGTATATGTTATGGAAAATACGGGTCTCTTATATATTGTTTCTACTCCAATAGGAAATTTAAAGGATATTACTTTAAGGGCACTGGAGATATTGTCTTTAGTGGATATTATTGCTTGTGAAGATACTCGTAGGACAGCTATATTGTTAGGTCATTATCAGATTAAAAAACCTTTACTCAGCTATTTTGCATATAATAAAAAAAAGCGTTTAGATCCTATTTTGCAGATGTTAAGCCAGGGTAGGAAAATAGCATTAGTTAGTGATGCAGGCACTCCCTGTATTTCAGACCCTGGTAGTGTTTTGGTGAGAGAGGCAATTGAACATGGTATAGATGTAGAGGTTATCCCCGGGGTGAGCGCTTTTGCTGCTGCATTAGTAGTATCAGGACTACGTACTGATAAATTTATTTTTCAGGGCTTTTTGCCTATAAAATCCGGGGCGAAAATAAAACTTTTGCAGGAATTAAAACCACAAAAAAGGACACTAATTTTTTATGAATCCTGTCATCGGCTGGTGAAAACGTTAGAAGTGATAAAATTTGTTTTTGGCTGTAGAAAAATTGCTATTGCCAGGGAATTGACAAAAAAATTTGCTGAAATTCGCAGAGAAACCGCAGAAGATGCTTTAAACCATTTTAATAAAGTAAAACCTAAAGGTGAGTTTGTAATAGTCATTTAAAGAGGAAGGAGTATTTATGCCGTATATAATTTTATTAATGGAAGATGATGATGTTTTGCGGCGTTATCTTGCAAAACTTTTACGCGGTGACGGCTTTGAAGTTATAGAAGCGCCTACAATTAAGACAGCGGTGGAAAGTGTGCAAGAGCAAAAAATTGATATAGTTGTTGCTGATTTGAAAATGCCTGATGACACTGCAATAGGATTTATGAATAAAATTTCTGATTTACGTTTACATATTCCTGTAATCATTATGACTGCTTATGGTGACTGGGAAACTTATCTTGAGGCTTTAGACTTGGGTGTTTGCGCTTATTTAAATAAGCCGATTGAATATAGTGACCTTAAAGAAAAAATAAAGATAGGTTTATTAAAAAATAAACATTAGGGACTGTAAATGAAGAAATTTGCTGTATTTTGCTCTGGTTTTGGCTCTAATTTGCAAGCAATTATTAATGCTCTTAAAGTGGGTAAAATAAAAAATGCGCAAATAGGATTAGTTGTTAGTGATTGTGTTGATGCTTACGCGCTTGTAAGGGCAATAAAAGCTAAAATTCCTATTCTTTATGCTGACCCTGCTGATTTTAAACAACGCGACGCATATGATGAATTTCTTGCCTTAAGTTTAAAAAATAGAAAAATTAAATATGTGGTGTTTGCCGGTTTTATGCGTAAAGTTGGGCAGAATTTTGTAAGTTGTTTTAAAAACAGGATACTCAATATTCATCCGGCGTTGTTACCGTGTTTTAAAGGTGTAAATGGGGTAAGTGATGCTTTTGAATATGGGGTGAAGGTTACGGGCGTAACAGTTCATTTAGTTGATGAACAGCTTGACCACGGCCCCATAATATCTCAGACAGCTCTTAAAATAAGAAATAATGATAGCCATGAAACTTTGTCGCAGCGTATACATAGGATTGAGCATAAGATGTATCCAAAAGCAATAGAGTTATTGTTATCAGGAGATTTAATAATTAAAGGGAGAAAAGTAAAGATAAGAGGACAAGATGGATAAAACAGTAAAAATTACTTTTGGCACATCAGGATGGAGGGCAGTTATCGCGGATGGGTTTACATTTGATAATGTCGGTTTAGTTACTCAGGCTATTGCTGATTATGTAAAGATTGAGTCTAAAACCCCTGAAATTATTATTGGTTATGATACGCGTTTTTTATCTAAGGAATTCGCGGAAAGTTCTGCATGGGTTTTATCCGCGAACAAAATAAAAGTGTTACTTTGCAACCGTGATACTCCAACGCCTGTATTAGCATATCAGGTTATTAACAGAAAACTTTCCGGAGCGATAAATTTTACTGCAAGCCATAATCCTCCTGAATATAATGGCATAAAATTTTCCCCTGCTTATGGTGGCCCTGCCTCTAAACAAGTCACTTCCGCGATTGAAAAGCAGATTGAATTTTTGCGCGGGACAGGCAGAAGATTAGAAATTAATAATTTTAAGAACGTTGAAAGCGCTATAATAAAAAAATTTGATCCTCAAAAATCTTATCTAAAAAGGATAAAAGAATTTATAGATTTAGAGAAAATTAAAAAAGCTAAGTTGAATATAGCTGTTGACTGCTTGTATGGCACAGGCAGAGGATATCTTGATTTTATATTAACTGACAATTGTTTTAACCTGAAGGTTTTGCACAATTATTTGGACCCTTATTTCGGTGGGTATGCTCCTGAGCCGAATAAAATGTGTTTGCGCGAGTTGATTAAATTAGTAAAAAAAGAAAAATTTAATTTAGGGCTGGCTTTAGATGGAGATGCTGATCGGTTTGGCATTATAGATAAAGGCGGAATATTTTTTAATGCTAATCAAATAATTACTTTATTGTTTCATTATTTGTTAAAAACAAGGCCTAAAGCAAAAACAGTCGCGCGTACTATATCTACTACACATATGATTGATGCAATTGCTCTAAAACATGGTATTGAAGTAATTGAGACACCTGTTGGTTTTAAATATATAGGTTATGAAATTAGTAAGGGTGAGTGTATCATTGGGGGAGAAGAATCAGGAGGCCTTTCAGTGCAAGGGCATATACCTGAAAAGGATGGTATCTTAGCATGTCTTTTAGTCGCGGAAATGGTAGCTGTAGAGAAAAAATCGCTGAGAGAAATTTTAAAGTCTCTTTATAAGCAATATGGCTGTTTTTATTCTGATAGAATAAATTCGAGTTTTAAAGAGAAAGAGAAGAAAAAAATATTTTTACGATTGCAAAAAATTAGTACACAGCATAATTTTTTAGGTTTAAAAATCAAAACTAAAAATTTTATAGATGGATATAAATTTATTTTTACTGATAATTCATGGGTAATGTTTAGGCTTTCAGGCACAGAGCCTGTAATCCGTTGTTATTTTGAAGCACAAAGTACGAAGCAGTTAAATTATTTAAAAGAAGCCAGTGCTAAAATTTTACAAATTAAATGACTATACTCAAACGCAATTGGTTTGTAAAATTTAGGCGTTTCCCTGTGCTGTAGGTTGGAACGTTCTGACCTAAGTCAAACCGCAGGCGCAGCTTGCTGCGTTGAGGAATTGCGAGTGAAGAACGTTTCAAAATGTAGTGCAGGGGAATGTTATAAAATTACAAACCAATTGCGTTTGAGTATAAATAAGGGTAAATTTAT
>QNCH01000117.1 GCA_003645745.1 Candidatus Omnitrophota bacterium | reverse complement strand
TTTTATATTCTTGCTTGCTTTCATTAGATTGTCTTTCAGTCAAATCAATTTTTCCTAGTTGACATTTATACTTTTTTTTATGATATTCATTTATTTCTTTGTCTGTAGCCACAATATTTTTACCAAAAAAATTCCGAGTTTTTTCCCATAGTAGATCTTTTTTTGCTGATTTGTAACTGTTTTTTCGCATATCTTCTATTGTTTTTGGAATAAATTTTTGTAATTCCTGCAGCTTTTCAGGAGTACTATAATTTATCCGCCATATTTGCCATTCGTCTAAACTAATGTTTCTGGGGAAGAGTAATCTTTTATAAATATCAGTACTTTTATCCTGATTTTTTTGCCAGATTTTGAGTGCTTTGATCATCAAAAAAGATTTTTCTTGTACTTCCTTAAAAGCCTGTTTTTCAGATATACCAGCATTTTCAATCAGCTTAATCATATCCTCAATTTTGTTTTCAATTTCTTCCTGAGTTACAATAATACCTAATGTTTTAATCGCTTGGTTTTTGACGATGTTGCGAATTTTATTGGCAAGACTATGTTTTTCTGTATCCTCTAAATATTTTTTTAATTCTTCTTCTGTGATTGCTTGGTTATGTATTTTTTTATAGTTAAATTTCATATATTCTATATGTTCTTTACAAGGGACTATTTCTTTATAAGTAATTTCATTCCCATTCACAGTGGCAATAAGCGTATTATCTGGAATATCTTGAGCAATAACTATATTTTGATGTATTAAAAAAAACAAAATAAAGAACAATAAAATTTTAAAATTATCTAAAAATTTATTCATAATTAAACCTCTTTTTTAATAATAAATGTTACAATCTATCTCTGCATTTTGAATTGTAGCAGCAGGAATAACTCCTCCTTCATAATAATAAAGTAATGCAGTTGTTGTAGCTATGCCTTTCAAATTATTTTCTTCAAACCAACAATTACTACTACAATCTTTATATAATGTACTAGGAACCCCTAAACCTATTGCAATATTCATTCCAATTGCTGTTGTGCTTCCACCAGAATAAATATATTTATGTAACTCAGCCCAATCTGCATCACCGATTCCATTATCATACGGAGATTCCCTATAATCGCCATTTACATACAAGGCTGCCATAGATACTCCAACCCAAACGGTTTTTCCTGAATAGGGGATAGAATAAGATATCTTATGATAAATTTCTTGAAGTTTATGTGTATAAATGCGGTTTCCTAATCCTTGTCCCAGAAAAAATGCATATATTACTTCCTGCGCTTGCGTTGTAACCTTTCTCACTCTTGTTGCATTAATCGTTACTGTTTGTGATGTTGCTCCCACATTACAAATTAGTTGAATAATTTGCGGCGTAACATTTCCTTCATAGTCCCAATCTAAATCATTTTGGTCAAATGTAAAGTAAAAATTTCCTGAAAGATTACTTTTTGTTTCTGATTCACCAGGGGCATTAAAATTAGCAGATGTAATCACAATATCAGAAGGCTCTAGGTGATAATTAACTATAGTATTTTCAGGATCTGTTGCATTAATATTATCTGCTTCCACTTTATAACATCCCACTGATAGCCAATCACTATTTGATCCTGCAGTAGTGGCAGAAATATCTGAATAGCATGCTCTTAAAGAAGTAAAAAATACTGTTGCTCTTCCTGCAGAATCTGTAATTGCACAGTAACTTGATAAAGTACCACAATAATAGTTTCTAAAATATACATATACTCCAGCCTTTGGGTCGCCTGTCTCGATATCTGTAACTGAAACTTCAATTGTTGATGCAGTTGTGCCATTAGCAGGAATAACACCAGGAGTTGCACTGATAGTTACAACTTCGCAGGTATATGCTGAATTAAAACTAAGTAAAAAATATGTGCCAACAATTATAAATAATGTTTGTAATAGTTTGAATTTCACTTTGCAGTATTTACCTTTTCTTGCGCATATTGTGCCCATGATAATTCAGGGCATTCATTAATTACATTGTTATAATAAATAAGAGCTGTTTTTTGATCACCTTTTTGCTCATATTTAAGGCCTAAGCAATAATTAGCAAATGCATTTAAATTTGCTGAAACAGGGTATTCAAATATATGTTCATATTCTGCAATTGCAGAATCATATTTGCGCTGTTTTACATATGCACTTGCTTTTCTGTGATAACACATTGCTAATACATTTGAGCCTGCCAAACTATGCGGATATTCCGCTAAAACCTCTTGCGCTTTAATTAAAGCTTTTTTATAATTGCCGCTTTTATAGGTTAAATTTGCAATCTCTTCTAATGCTTTTTGCCTTTGTTCTGGATCGGTTTTTAATTTTTCATATTCTTTGATCATTTGTTTAAAAACAGCATTTGCTTTTAAACTATGTACATCTTCTTTTAATAATGCTAATTTGGCATCAGTATAAAGAATGTCAGGTTTGATTTCTGTATACTCGGCTATTTCATAACTGTCTAAAACATCTTCTATTTTCTGCGCACACTTTAGATAAAAATCATAATTAAAACCAGGCCTTTGCGCCAGGCCTAAGACTTGAAAAAAAATAACACTTACAAATATCGTAATTAAAGCAAGTTTTATTACATATTTCATAGCTGAATTTCTTCCAATGGATTAATTAGATCATCATCAGTGCCTTCTTGTTGATCAATACCTGCTATGCCGTATTTCTGAAACTTTATAAATTGTGTTGCTCTGACTAAATTCATATCCCTACAGCGAAATGAGCGGTATATACCGTCTAAAGTCCGCTCCATAAGCTCAGGATGGTTAACAGGACAAAAATTATATGCTCTTTTATAAGATAACAAGGCTTCATCTAAATCAGTATTCCTTTGCTCAGGCTGTGCTTGAGCATTAAGAGCTTTGCTGATAAACAAATCTCCCATATCTATGCTTGCTTCAGTTACTTCTGTGCGGTACTTAGGATATTTTTTTATTACTTCTTCATACTCTATAAAAGCGCGGCCATAATCTTTTTGCTCCCTGTATGCTCTGGCTTTCATCATTTGCGCCATAGCTTTTAAATAATTATCAGGATAATCATCAATTACTTTTTGATACGCATAAATCGCTGTAGAAAATTCCTGCAGTCTGTATAAATGAATTTGTCCAATTTCAAATTGTGCTTTCTGGCATTCAAACCACGCATTAGGGTAATCATTAATCAGCTTACGGTATCCTTGCAACGCTCTTTGGTGATAACGGTTAGCATAATGCTGGCTGGCAAGAAGGTATTGCGCCTGAGCTTTTTGGTGTTTATCTGTATGAGAAGGGGAAAGCAGGTCATTTAAATCGCTTTCTTCATCCCAGCCTCCATGCCACCATTTTTGCGGAATTTTTTCTTTGATAAATTTAATACGATTTTTAACTGCAGCCTGCCCAGCAACAAATCCCGCACTAAAAAGACAAAGTATAAAAATTAAAACTCCCATTGTAATTCGCAATTTAGGTTTCATTTTTTCTACCTCCTTATTTTATAAAATGAGAAACAAAAATTATTTCTAATTATTTAACAAATTTTAATATAATACTTTTAAAAAATATGTCAATAGTATTAAAAATAATTTCAAATAAGGCTTATTACAATGAAAAAAATAATACCTATGATTAGTATAAATGGCAGGTAAATCAATATGTTTAAACATAAATACCCTGATTTCTTCTTATATATAAAGGGAGAAAGAAGAAGCGCTGCCGCAGCAGTTAAAAGCCATACATTAGCTGTTTTTATCATAGAATAAATTAGCAGAAAAGCAAAAATAATTTCTAAAGCAAAGATAATTTTTTCTTCTACTGTAATTTTTTTATTCGTTTGTCCAGTGGCTAAAAAATAACTATTTCTTGTAAATAAAAAACTAACAAGATGTATAAAACCAGCAACACAGGATGAGAGGCAAATAAAAGTAAAATTCGCATAATAACAAATAACATTTACCGGCTGATAGAAAAATCTTAATCCAAGTGGAGCAAATTGCGCAAATGAGGTAATTAGCATAATCAGGAAAAATTCCATACTCCAGGAGCAATACAAATAAACACCAGAAGAATAAGCAGCAGTTAGTTCTTTTAATGGTGCAAAAGTAACAATTAACGGAATATGTAAATAGAATAATTTTGCTGACAAAGGTAATATTATGCTTACTATGATTAAAAATATAACAAAAATAACAGATTGTAGTAATATGCCGCAGGAAATAAGCATATCTATTTTTTCAATGTAGGATGCGTTTCTTGAAAATAAAAGTTTAGGGTACCATTTTAAAAGATATTCTATTGTGCCTTTTATCCAACGTTGGTTTCGTTTTCTGAAAGCTTTATAATCAGCAGGAAAATCTTCAAGGCAAACTACATCAGGCACAAATGTTCCTTTATAGCCTTTTTCACATAAAAGGGATGAAAACGCAATATCTTCTGTAACTGTATCAGGAAAACCGTGTATTTGTTTCCATACAGAAGATTTTATAATTGCACCATGCCCATAAAACATTAAAAATCCATATTTAAATTTAGCAGGAACATAATATTTCCAATGAATATCTGTGTTCAATCCTAAATTCTGAGCAAATTCAGTCTTTTGCGTATTATTCCAACGTTGGTTTGCCTGAACAAAGGCAATTTTGGGACTGATATTAAAATATGGCATAAGTTTTTTTAAAAAATTTTCGGGGAGTATGCCGTCAGCATCTGAAATTGCAAAATACGCATAATCTTTATACAATGTGTTTAATGCATTATTTAAATTCCCAGCCTTATAATTTTTACGATTTAACCTGCGAATAAGTTTTACATTGGGATGATGCTGGATAAAACAATCAATTTTATGCTGATAATTTCTATCTGTGCTGTCATCTAAAATGAATAACTCAAAATTTTTGTAATCCTGTTTTAAACACGATAAAACCGCATTTTCCTGAAAGTCGTTCATAGTTAAATAAAAAAGCGCTACTTGCGGGGAATTTGTAGTTGTTAATGGAGCTAATACTGGTTTTACGATAAAAGCAGAAAAAAAAGCAATTACTAAATGGTAAATACCATAGAACCAAAAAATATTCACACAAATAAGAAAACTTATTAACGCGAATTTAGCAAAGAGTGATTGTTTGTAGAGATATTCCAAAATTTTAGGGTCAAAATACAATACTATAATCAGCCATACACCAATAATAATGATTAACATTAAATTGTCTTTGGCAATGGCGTTGTTATTTTCAGATAAAATTTTAGGTTTTTGTTTTTCTAACATAATAGTAATCGGTGAATGAAGCGGGGACACCGTAAACTTATCATTTAAACATAATTAATTTTTTTAAAGTAGATTCCCGCTAAAAGATTGCGGGAATGACAATGTA